>JBKDZQ010000534.1:0-4157 GCA_047971325.1 Parahaliea sp. | reverse complement strand
GGTTAAACGACGGCCGAAGCCATTTTCACGATTACAGACAACTCGGCAAAAAGCACGTGAAAACATCAAGAAATATGGACATCCCAAAAGAGCTGCGGCTTAATTCAGTGCCATTCATCCTGCAGGTAGTGATAGAAGGCTAGGTACTGGTGGGGTGGCGGGAAGGCGAGGTTGGCGTGGAGCAGTTCCTCGTTGATCTCCCAGCCCCTTGGGGGTTGCGGGCCGATGAAGATATTGCCAAAGCGCAGCCCTGGCAGCAGCAGTTCTCCCCCGTAGGTCATCACGCCACCGGGGATATCGCCCCAGCCCCCCAGGCCCTCGATGCCGGTCTGCCGCAGCGCGTCGATCAGCGTCAGCGCCTCCTCCCAGCAGGGCGAGGCCGCCGGCAGCAGGGACTGGCGGTAGCAGGTTTCGAGCTGGTCCAGCAGGGCGAGGGCGCGCTCCCGGCCCGGGTGATCGACACCCTCCAGCAGGTGGTGCATCTCCTCCAGGGTGTGCTCCAGCACGCCCCCGGCCAGCTCCGCCTTGCCGGCTTCGACGGCGGCCCGCAACTGCTCGTGCAGCAGTCCGAAGGGGCCATCGGTCATCTCCCGCCGCACGCTGGCGGGCAGGGTGTCGAACCATTGCTGGTAGTCCTTGCCGGACAGGCGCTGGATATGGGGGCTCATCGCCGCCAGCGCCCCGGCGTCATTGGGCAGGTTGATGCCACGGGCCTGCATCATGTCCAGCAGTTGCGCCTGGGAGTCGGGCAGCTCTCCGGTGTTGTAGCCAGCGGCCCGGAGGCGTTGGAGGATCTGCCACAGGGAGGCTGGCACATCCAGGTTGTCGGCGCCGATGTTGTGCCGGCCCGGCGGATGGTTGTAGTAGACGATGGCGATGTGCTTGTCGCGGTTGTCCTTCGTCCGCAGCCTGTGCCAGTTGTCGGCTCGGGAGAGCAGGGTGTCAATGCCCTCCTGCACGGGCGCCAGTGGCTGGATGCGGATGCCGGTCAGGGGGTCATCGCGCTGTTCGCCGGCGCTGGCGATGACCAGGGGCTGGCTGGCACCCTGCAATTCCGGCATGGCCACCTGGTAGTAGACCTTGTCCTGGCCCAGGCCGTCGGCGGAGAGCTGCCGTTCCAGCGCGCTGCGGTCCCGCGCCTTGATGGCCTTCAGCACCGGCACGTCGAGGGTGTCGAGGGCGGCGGTCACCGCTTCGCGTCCCTCGCCGCCGCCGATGACGAAATCCTGCAACATCACCACGGCACTGAGGCGATCGCGCAGCGCGACCAGGGACTGCACGGCCTCGACACCGGCCTCGCCCCAGTAGGCCAGCCCGATCAGGCATTCGTGACCGTGCTGGTCGCGGGCCTGTCGGCACATGTCACGCAGCAGGGCATTGTCCGCCGGGCGGTCGCCGCCGGCGTGGTCCAGCATCACCAGCAGGGGCGCGTCCCCCGCGATGGCGGGCATTGTGGTGCCGATCTGGTCCCGGTACTGCCAGCGCAGGCGGGGCTGGGGTGCGGCGACCGGCGGTTCGATATTCGCGCCGAGGAAGCGAAAGGCCCAGGTAAACAGGGCGGCGGTGTTGGCGCTGCCCCCGGCCTGCCAGTAGCGGCGGGCGTTGATCCAGTCCGCCTGGCGCGGATACTGCGCCGCGAGCTCATCCAGCGTGAGGTGGAAGTCCGTGCTCGGCTGGATGCCGGCAATGTGCTGCAGTTGCTCCAGGTCGGCGAACACCGGTGCGCCGCGCAGGCGGCTTTGCTGGATCAGCCGGTGGTCGCTGTTGACGATCAGCAGCGGGGTGCTGCTTCGCGACAGCAGCGGCTCCAGTTCCGCCACGCTGGCGCCAAACAGGCCCGTGCCGAGGACCAAGTCGGCCCCGTCGAGGAGCTTCTGCACCTGTGGCGGCGACATTTCCCACAACTGGGTATCGCTGCGGGCAATGACGCGGTAGCCGGGGTATTGCTCGCCGAACTGGCGGGCGGCGTCGGCGATGGTCTCGGCATTACGCTGGGAGGCCAGCACCAGTAGCTGTGGCGTCGCGCTTGCCGCCGTCGTCTGTGCCCACGGCTTGCCGGCGACTAGCAGCCACAGCGGCAGGAGCAGCAGGATGAGTGTGCCGGGGTAGTGTGTGCTGGAGCGAGTTCGGGTCATGCTTGCCTCCCTGGGTTCAGGCGCTTGTCGGATGGTGGGATGGCGCGCCAGTGTTTCCGGGTCATGGTCCTTCGGTGCCCTGGGCGCAGGCGTCGCCATGAGACGATGATGGCGGTGATGGAAAAAACAAAACCGGCGGCACACAGCACAATCACCACGGCGTCCCACAGTGGGCGCCTGTCCAGCAGGAAGCGGAAATCCAGGCTGTGCAGACCGTGGTAGAGCCAGCGCTCGGCACGGCCCCTGGCCGTCAGGCGGTTGATCAGTTCGCCGGTGCTGAGATCGATGTGAAACCAACTGCCGGCCGGGTCGCCGAAGCGGACCCGCAACACCGGCAGCGGACGCCAGCGCTGGTGGTGCGAGTAGTAGTAACTGTCGTAGTCATCCAGGCGCTCGACGGCGAGGATGGCCTGTCCCGGCATTACCTCCCGCAACTGGTCCAGGGCGGTTTTACGCAGCCGGGCCTGCCCGCCCGGGAAGGCCAGCAGCTGGCGTCGGCCATCGCCGGTGACGGCATAAGGGTAGGACTTTTCGCCCAGCCACTGCCACATCACTTCGCGGGTTCCGGGTATTACTGCCAGCGCAGGCCTCAGCGAGGCCATATCAATATCGATGGCCGGCGCGTCGCTCGCCCCGGCCCGGCCCCGGTAGGCGGATAGTTGCCGGCCGAAGGGTATCTGGTCGCTGAACACGCCCCAGGGGTTCATCGACAGCAGACCGCTCAGCATGTAGGTGCTCAGCGGCAGGATGAAAACCAGTCCCAGTATGTGGTGCAGCTTCATGGTCCCCCGGGAGGGGCTTGCATCGGTGCCGCGGTAGCGCCTGCGCAGGCGCAGGCGCAGCAGGCCGATCACCGTGCCAGTCAGGATGGAAAACAGTCCGGCCAGGGAGAGCACCACGATCACCCAGTGCCACACGGTGGGATGGCGGCGAAGCTGCACCGGGTAGATCCAGTGCAGGTTGGCTCCCAGCCAGTTCCAGCGACGTTCCATGGCGCTGGTGTCCCGCACCACCTCCCCGGTGACGGAGGAGACATAGACCTCGGTGTGCCCCGGGTCGCCCAGTGCTACCCTGTGCAGCGGCCGGTGGGGGTGAAGGCTGCCGGAGACTGACCACTGATCCATGTCCAGCAGGCCCCGATACTCGAGGCGACCGGTGGCAGCGGGAATGCCGGCGGCGCTGGCGTAAAGCCCGGCCGCCAGTAGCGCCTCGCCAGGCCCGAAGCGCCCGAAGACCTCGCCGCTATCGGCAAACAGGCCCCGCCAGGCGCCAGCGCCGTCGCGCAGGAGCCAGGCGGGACGCCCGAGTACCGGGCTCAGGCGCAGTTCCCCGACGCCTCCCGGCGCCGTTTGCGACAGCAGGGCACCGGGTCCAACCCGCAAGGTTTCCGGGTCCAGCGGTGGCAGCGCGCCGAGACGCTCCTGCCGGCTCAGTTCCGGGAAGCCCACGTATATCATGACCACGCCGGAGAAGAACCACATCGCCACCAGCAGGCACAGGACGATCCCCAGCCAGCGGTGGGTGAGATAGAGCCAGCGCCGCGCTTTCACCGAAGCACACCCCTGCCACGGCCGTCAAAACCCATAGTGCAGGCCAACCTCCACGCTGCGACCGTCGGCCAGCACCCACTGGTTACCGTAGGGGGCGAGCACGTAGTCCTCGCTGTCGCCGAGGTTCTTGCCGCGCAGGCTGAGGCGCAGGCTGTCACTGGCCTGCCACTGCAGGGTGGCATCGAATACCGTGTAGTTCGGCAGCTCGCGGGTGTTGGCGTCATCGAGGTAACGCTCCCCGACATAGCGGACGCCACCGGCGAGCGACCAGGCGGGGCTGAGCTTCCAGGTGAGCCACAGGTTGGCGGTCGTTTCCGGCAGATTGCGGGGGGTGTTGCCGCTGTAGTCAGTGCTGCCACTGACGAACTCTTCATACTCCGGTTCGCTCAGGGCGAGGTTGAACTCGATGCTGAACACATCGATGGGCAGCCAGAACAGTTCGAACTCGACACCGCGAGAGGACTGCTCGCCG
>JBKDZQ010000533.1:0-10212 GCA_047971325.1 Parahaliea sp. | reverse complement strand
GGTCAGTTCGACGATGGTCTCCACCACACTGTCCACGTCAGCCGGGTTGACGAAGTGGGTCATGCCGAATTTTTCCGCCAGCGCGCGCTTGTCCGGGTTGAGATCGACGCCGATGATTTTTGCCGCGCCCACCATGCGCGCGCCCTGGATGACATTGAGGCCGATGCCGCCCAGGCCAAACACCACCACGTTGCTGCCGGGTTCCACCTTGGCCCGGTAGACCACGGCGCCCAGGCCGGTGGTCACGCCGCAGCCGATGTAGCAGATCTTGTCGAAGGGGGCATCCTCGCGCACCCTGGCCACGGCGATCTCGGGCAGCACGGTGAAATTGGCGAAAGTCGAGCAGCCCATGTAGTGGAGCAGGGGCTTGCCGTCCAGCGAGAAACGGCTGCTGCCGTCGGGCATGACCCCGCGGCCCTGGGTTTCGCGGATGGACTGGCAGAGGTTGGTCTTGGGGTTGAGGCAGAACTTGCACTCGCGGCACTCGGGGGTGTACAGCGGAATCACATGATCGCCGGGCTTGACCGAGGTGACGCCGGGACCGGTCTCGCGCACGATGCCGGCGCCCTCGTGGCCGAGGATGGCCGGGAAGGCGCCTTCGGGGTCGTCGCCGGAGAGGGTGAAGGCATCGGTGTGGCAGATCCCGGTGGCCATGACTTCCACCAGTACCTCGCCGGCGCGCGGGCCCTCCAGGTCGACGTCGACGACCTCCAGTGGCTGACCGGCGGCAAAGGCGACGGCGGCGCGTGTTTTCATGGGCTACTCCTTGTGGGTGTGATGCGGGCCGGTGGCGGTTTGTTCATCGCCCGTGTCGAACAGGTCTGGCTGCATGGCCGCTGCTGCGTTGTGGCCGGCGCCGGGTTGCGGTGGCGGCGGCGAGAACAGGTCGCAGCGGAGCGCGGGTGATTCACCCATGTTAAGGCCCAGCTTTTTGCAGGACAAGCGAAAGCGCTGCGACAGCAGTTCGGCGAACACACCGGTGCCGCGCATGCGGTGGCCGAAGCGGCTGTCGTAGTCGGCGCCGCCGCGACTCTGGCGCAGCAGGCTGAGTACGTGGGCGGCACGCCCGGGGTAATGCTGCTCCAGCCACTCCCGGAACAGTTCACTGATCTCCAGTGGCAGGCGCAACAGGATGTAGGCGGCATTGCTGGCGCCGGCCTCCGCGGCGGCGGCGAGCACGGCTTCCAGCTCGGCATCGTTGAGCGCCGGAATGACCGGAGCGAACAGCAGGGTCACCGGCACCCCCGCCGCCGCCAGCGCCGCCATGGCCTGCAGTCGCGCGCGCGCCGAGGGCGCCCGGGGCTCGAGACTGCGCTTTAGGTCGTCGTTCAGGGTGGTGATACTGATTGCCACCGACACCAGCTTTTCGCGGGCCAGCTCCGCCAGCAGTCCGAGGTCACGGGTGATCAACGCGCCCTTGGTGATGATGGATACCGGGTGCCGGCAGGTCGCCAGGACTTCCAGCACCTGGCGGGTGATGCGGTGTTCGCGCTCCACCGGCTGGTAGGGGTCGGTATTGGCGCCCAGGGTGATGGGGCGGCAGTGGTAGCCAGGATGGGCCAGCTCGCGCCTGAGCTGCCGGGCGGCGTTGACCTTGCGGGTGAGGCGGGTTTCGAAATCCAGCCCCGGCGACAGGTCCAGGTAGGCGTGGGTCGGTCGTGCGTAGCAGTAGATACAGCCGTGTTCGCAGCCCTGATAGGGGTTCAGGGACTGTTCGAAGGGGATGTCGGGGGAGCGGTTGCGGGCGATGATGCTGCGCGCCTGTACCGGGCGGCATTCGGTGACCGGGTTGGGGCCACTGATACCCTCATCCCAGTCGCAGTGGGTTGGCTGGAAGCGCGAGGGACGGTTGCTGAGTGCGCCGCGCCCCTTGTGCCGGGTGCGCTGGTCGATGGTGGGTTCATCCACGGGGCAGCCTCTATACTGTATGAACAAACAGTATAGCTCTGGTGTGATAGCTTGCAAGCTTTTGCCCGGAGGCGTATTCCATTAGGCTGTGCGCCCACAGGATCAGCGAGGAGGTGAGCGTGGGAGACAGGACAGTGCCGATGACGGGCCGGCTGGAATCGTTTGGCGGCAGCGGAGCCCGCCTGGTGTTCGCCCATGCCAACGGCTATCCGCCCGGTTGCTATCGCCAGTTGCTGGAACCGCTCACCACCCGTTTTCAGGTCATGGGCTACCGCCACCGCCCCCTGTGGCCTGAGAGCGCTCAGCAGGCGGCGCCCACCCGCGCCAACTGGCAGCGTTTCGCCAGCGACCTGATCGACACCCTGGAGGGCTGCGCGGAGGGGAGCCCGGTGTGGATGATGGGGCATTCCCTGGGTGGGGTGGTGTCCATGCTGGCGGCGGTGCGCAAACCCCGGCTGTTTCGCGGCGTGGTCCTGCTGGACCCGGTGTTCATGCCCTCCCGCCGGGCCCTGTCATTGGCGCTGATGCCGAACCGGGCGCTGCGGCAAATACCGCTGGTGCGCAAGACCCTGGGGCGCCCCGCCCAGTTTGCGGACCACCAGGCCATGTTCGACTTCCACCGCGGCAAGCGCGCCTTCGCCGGTATGAGTGATGAGGCGCTCTGGCATTATGTGCATGCCGGTTCCCGGGCCACCGCAGCCGGTGTGGAGCTGGCCTGGTCGCCGGCCTGGGAGGCGGCGGTGTATTCCTCGGTGCCGCTGGTGTGGCTGCGATTGCCGCGCCTGCGGCTGCCGACCCTGGGTTTGCGGGGTGAGCACTCCGATATTCTCGGCGAGGCGATCATGCGTCGCTGGGCCCGCCTGCAGCCGGCAGCGGAACTGCACACCTGTCCCGGCGGCCATCTCTTTCCGCTGGAGTATCCCCGGGACACTGCCGCCCGGGTGCTGGACTTCCTGGCCCGCCAGGGCGCCTGATGCTGCAGCGTATCTGGCTAGGCTTTTTCCTGCTGGCCTTTGCCAGCGGGCTGTTCCAGTGGCTGGCGCTGGGTGATGGCGAGGTGTTCCAGCGCATGGTGGCCAGCCTGTTCGACATGGCCGGCCTTGCGGTGGAGCTGGCCATTGGCCTGATTGGCCTGATGGCCCTGTGGCTCGGCGTGGTGGCGCTGGGGGAGGCTAGCGGGCTGGTGGACCGGTTGGCGCGGCTGCTGTCACCCCTGTTCACCCGGCTGATGCCGGAAGTGCCGGCGGGCCATCCGGCCATTTCCTCCATGACGCTCAATTTGTCCGCCAACGTGCTGGGGCTGGACAATGCCGCCACGCCCCTAGGCATCAAGGCCATGAAGGACCTGCAGACGCTGAATCCGACGCCCGGGGTGGCCAGCAACGCCGAAATCCTGTTCCTGGTGCTCAACACTTCTTCGGTGACCCTGTTTCCAGTGACCATCTTGCTGTACCGGGCCCAGCTCGGCGCGCCCGACCCGGCCTCGGTATTCCTGCCCATCCTCATTGCCACTGCCTGCTCGACCCTGGCGGGTCTGCTGGTGACCGCCTGGGTACAGCGCCTCAGGCTTGGCGACAGCGTGGTGCTCGGCGCGCTGGCCTTGGTGATGGCGGCGCTGCTGGCGCTGATTGCCTACCTTGGCACCCTCAGCGCCGATCAGCTCCAGCGCCAGTCCAGTCTGGTCAGCAACCTGATGATTTTCAGCCTGGTCATCCTGTTTCTGGTGGCTGCACAGTGCCGCGGAGTCAATGTCTACGAGACGTTCATCGACGGCGCGAAACAGGGCTTCGAGACGGCCATTGGCATCATTCCCTTCCTGCTGGCCATGCTGGTGGCCATCGGCTGTTTTCGTGCCAGTGGCGCCCTCGGCCTGATCATGGACGCCCTGCGCCAGGGCGTGGCCGCCCTGGGCTGGGACGCGCGCTGGGTGGATGTCATGCCCACCGCGCTGATGAAGCCGCTGTCGGGCTCCGGGGCCCGGGCGATGATGATCGATACCATGAACACCTACGGGGTGGACTCCTTCCAGGGCCGGCTGGCGGCTGTCATGCAGGGCTCCACCGAAACCACTTTCTATGTGTTGGCGGTGTATTTTGGTGCCGTGGGTATTCGTCATGCGCGCCACGCCCTGGCCTGTGCGCTGGTGGCGGATGTGGCCGGAATCAGCGCTGCCATTGGTGTCGCCTACTGGTTCTACGCCTGAAATGTGTCCCTGCGCTGTTCAGCGCGGCGTCGCTGTCACTATAATCCCGAAATGGAAAATAACCTGAGGGGAAAACATGGGTAAGCTTTTGGTCGTCGCTGATCTGGAGGGGCGCTGTGTTGCCATCCCTCGTGGCCTGGAACTGGCGCGCAGTATCGGACACTCGGTGGAGTTGGTGGCTTTTGTCTGGACTTCACTGAAGGGGCTCAAGCTCAACCCCGCCGAAACCGCCAAGATGAAACAGCGCCTGCTCAACGAGCGGGAGAAGGAGATGGAGGCGCGCATCGACAGATACCGCAAGGATGGGGACCAGATCACCCTCAAGGTGATCTGGTCGAAGGATATGGTGGCCTGGATCAATCGGCGGGTCGAGGGGGGCAAGTACGCCGCTGTCCTCAAGACCGGGCGTCGCAGTGAGTCGGTTGTACATACCCCGAGCGACTGGCAGCTGCTGAGGGAGTGCCCGGTGCCGGTGTACATCCTGGCCCGGGACAAGTGGGGGCGCACTGAGCCGGTGCTGGCCGCCCTGGATCTGGGTACCGACAACAGGGCCAAGCAGCGCCTGAATCGCACTATCATCGCCAAGGCCAAGACTCTTGCCGGGGCCCTCAATGCAGAACTGAAATTCATCTGTGCCCTGGAGGTGCCGGCCCTGCTGGCCGAGCTGGATATTGTCGACCCGACAGCCTATGCCAACGAGCAGAAAAAGCGCATGGAGCCGCTGATCAGCGAGCTGGCCGAGGAGTCCGGACTGCCCCGCAGTGTCTTTAGCATCAAGCGCGGCCCGGTGGCCAAGGTCATCAACAGCGAGGCGGCCCGGCTGCGGGCCCAGCTGGTCGTGGTGGGCTGTGTGGGGCGCAAGGGGGTCAAGGCGCGCCTGCTGGGGAACACGGCGGAATCCGTATTGGAACTGCTGCACACGGATATCCTTGCCATCAAGCCCTGAATCGTGTACGCGCGGATTATTTTTTAGCCACAGGGCTTGCCATTTTCCGTAATCAGTCTATTGTAGTCATTAGCACGTGACACCCTGTCGCGTGCTACACGTCCCCTGGCCGATGTTTCTGCCCCGAAACATACGGCTGTTTTAGCCCGCTTACTCTTCCCGATATGCGGGCTTTTTTCTGTCCCCCAGTTCTTGTTGCCACTATAAGCCAGATTTTTAGCGGTTTTCTCATCCAAATAAGTTAGTTATAACTCTCTACCAGCCTGTAGTATCGCCCTGTGTGACTTTGCTGCCGGAGCAGCGGGCCACACCGGGGCTTGTCCACGAGGGCAAAGTCGGGATTGTGAGCGGTGGGAAATGGTAAGAACTGCTGATGGAAGTGGCGGTAGGAGGTTAGAGATGCACGATTTGGTAATGAGAATTACTAAGCCCGAAAAGTGCTATGTATTTGCCCGCAATGCGGTTCGCCAGGGGCACCCGGATCTGGCACTGGAAGCCTATAGACGGGCGGTGGACCTGCGTGCGCGGGACTACGAGACCGACTGCGAGATGGAGCATGCCGCAGTGCGCGCCATCTACGCCTACGAAGAAGCATTGAGCTACGCCAGGGGCAAACGCACCCGCGCCACGGGCACCTGGCAGGTGGTCCAGAGCCAGGGCGTGGTGGAAGCGGTGCAAAAACGACTCCATTCCCGCAATCGCGATGAAGTGGAGCAGGTGCTTGCGGAGCTCGGCATGGAAGACTACACCTTTGGTGCCTTCTGTAATGCCTATCCGGAGGCATTTTCGAGGGCTGCGGCCTGAGGGGCGTGACGTGAAAGCTGTGAGGGGGAGCTCTCTATCGCTTGTGTTTGGCCCGGTAGTATCTGCGGATGTGCCGGGTCTTTTTTCTACAGCCGTTAGTGAGTGTTAGCGTATTGATGTGATTTTTCCCGGCTTTGTTCGCCGGTTTCGTTGCAGTTGGGTTTCGTTGTGCAGACCCTGCCTTCTACTTGTCGTAAAATTGTCATAATCTCATAAGAATACAGGTTCTTAATCTCCAGAGCCCTGGAGGTCGACGCCTACACGACTGAAAAGGAATGCTATGATCAGTCCGATCAAACTGCGTCTCGCAGAATCCCAGCAGGAACTGTTTATTCCTCGTGAGCTGAGCTGGCTGCAGTTCAACGGTCGCGTGCTGCAAGAGGCGGCCGATTCGTCGGTGCCGGTTATCGAGCGCCTGCGCTACCTGGGCATTTTTTCCAACAATCTCGATGAATTTTTCCGCGTGCGGGTGGCGGAGGTGCGGCGCCTGATCTCCGTGTCCAGCGGCAAGCCGCGCCAGCAGGCGAAGGACCTGCTCGTCGCCATCCAGGCCCGGGTGGTGGGGCAGCAAAAGGAGTTCGAGAAAGTCTACACGACGGTGCTCAGGGATCTGCGCAAGCGTCGCATCTACATGATCAACGAGCGCCAGCTGGACCCGGGGCAGGCGGCTTTCGTGCAGGAGTATTTTACCCAGACCGTGCTGCCGGAACTGGAGCCCATCCTGCTGCGGCCAGACCAGTCGATTCCACCGCTCAATGACGAGTCCATCTACCTGGCCATCGACATCCGCTCCGGTGACCAGTACCACTACGCGGTGGTGGAGGTCCCGACCGACCGGCTGAACCGGTTTGTCGAAATTCCCCGGCGCAAGGGCAAGCAGGGCAAGGTGTTCATTGCCCTGGACAATGTCATGCGCGCCTGTCTGGTGCAGATGTTCCGCGGGGTATTCTCGATAGACGCCGCCGAGGCCTACTGTTTCAAGTTTTCCCGCGATGCGGAACTGGAGATCGACCCGGATATCACCGAGAGCCTGATAGAAAAAATGGCCAGCAGCCTCAAGCAGCGGCGCCGGGCCGACGCCGTGCGTTTCGTGTACGACGGGACCATGCCCGAGCGCCTGCTGGAATACCTCAGCGGCCGCTTTGGCTTTGGCAAGTACGACAGCATGATTCCCGGTGGTCGCTACCACAATTCCAAGGACTTCATGTCCTTCCCCAATGTCGGGCCGAAATATCTGGAATTCAAGCCCTTGCTCCCCATCCGCATGCCTCGTCTGGACGACCCCGGCAGCCTGTTTGACAACATTCGTGAGCAGGATGTGTTCCTGTACTACCCTTACCATCCCTTCCACTACATTGTCGACCTGCTGAAAACCGCGGCGCTGGACCCCGAGGTGGTCAGCATCAAAATCTGCCTGTACCGGGTGGCAAAGGTGTCGCGGGTGATCGACGCCCTGGTCAACGCGGTACAGAACGGCAAGCGGGTACTGGTCATGGTGGAGCTGGCGGCGCGCTTCGATGAGGCCGCCAACATTTCCTGGGCGGAGCGCTTGACCGAAAACGGCATCGAGGTGATGTTCGGCGTGCCGGGGCTCAAGGTGCACAGCAAGCTGATACTGATCGAGCGCCGCGAGAACGGTGGTTCCTGTTTCTACTCCCACATCGGCACCGGCAACTTCAATGAGAAAACCGCTCGCCTGTACACTGATTTCACCCTGCTGACCTACGACCAGGAGATCGGCCGCGATGTCTACAACGTGTTCGATTTCCTGCAATACAATTACAAGCGGCCTGAATACCGCCACCTGCTGGTGTCACCCCATTCCACCCGGTCCGGGCTGGAGGCGCTGATCGATCGCGAGATTGCCAATGCCCGCGCTGGCTACCGGGCGCTGATGATCCTCAAGTGCAATAACCTGGTGGATACCCCGCTGGTGGAGAAGCTCTACGAGGCCTCTGACGCCGGTGTGGAGATCCGCCTGATCGTGCGCGGCATGTGCTCGTTGCGCCCCGGCATCAAGGGCATTTCCGAGAATATCAGCGCCATCAGCATTGTCGACCGCTACCTGGAGCATCCTCGGGCCTATGTGTTCTACAACCGCGGCAAGCCTCGCTACCTGATCGGTTCGGCGGACCTGATGACCCGCAATATCGATTTCCGGGTGGAGGTGCTGTGCCCGGTGAACGACCCGGTGGCACAGAAAATTATCCAGGACGTGCTGGACCAGCAGTGGCACGACAACATGAAGGCCCGGCAGATCGACGCCGACCAGAGCAATACCATGGTCCAGGGGCACCGCAAGGGTGCGCAGATCCGTTCCCAGGAGTCCATCCACCGCTACCTGGCCACGGGCAAACTGCCGCGTTATCCCCAGACCCACATGCACAGTCCCGCCAAGCGCCGCCGGCACTGACGCACCGGATGCCGCAGCCCCATTTGCCGCGGTGGTGGCTTCGGGTACACTCTGCGCTTCGCAAGGGGTACGCAACATGATTGGATACCTGACGCCGGGTAGCCCGGATTCCGAGTGCTCCCGGCCTTTTTGTGGCAGAGCGCTGACGTGCAGGGGTGTCGGTGTGATGATGAACACGGAGTGCTCCTGATGGCTGCCAGCAGTCTGCTCGCGCTGATTGACGATATTGCCACCATACTCGACGATGTCTCGGTGCTGTCGAAGGTGGCGGCCAAGAAAACCGCCGGCGTGCTGGGTGACGATCTGGCGGTTAACGCCGAGCAGGTGTCCGGGGTGCGCGCTGACCGGGAGCTGCCGGTGGTGTGGGCAGTGGCCAAGGGCTCCTTCCGCAACAAGCTGATCCTGGTGCCGGCGGCGCTGCTGATCTCCGTGGTGGCTCCCTGGTTGATCACGCCGCTGCTTATGCTGGGGGGGCTGTTTCTTTGCTACGAGGGCTTCGAAAAGGTGGCGCACTCCCTGTCGTCTTCCACCGGAGAGGACAAGGCTCGCCACCAGGAGATGTTGCAAAGTGTGGCGGACCCGAACAGCGACCGGGTTGCCGATGAAAAAGCCAAGATCAGTGGCGCCATCCGCACTGATTTCATCCTCTCCGCCGAAATTATCGTGATTACTCTGGGCACTGCGGCGACAGCACCCTTTACCACCCAGGTGCTGGTGGTATCGACCATCGCGCTGATCATGACCGTTGGCGTGTATGGACTGGTGGCCGGCATCATCAAGCTCGATGATGCCGGACTGTACCTCACCCGGCGTGAGGGCGAGGATATCTGGCGGAGGTTCATCCGCAGCTTCGGGCGCGGCCTGCTGGCCTTTGCTCCCTGGCTGATGAAGGCCCTGGCCGTGGTGGGCACCATCGCCATGTTCATGGTGGGAGGCGGTATCCTGGTGCACGGCCTGCACCCGGTGGCGGCGGGCATTGAGCACCTGGCTGCCCAGGGCGCTGCGCTGCCGGTACTGGGGCCGGTGCTGGGTGTGGTCGGGCCGACCCTGCTGTCGGCACTGTTCGGAGTACTGGCGGGAGCCGCGGTACTGGCGGTGGTTGCACTGCTTGGCCGCCTGCGCGGCCGCTAGGCGGTGTGAGGCGGCTTTTGCTTCCTGCTTCCTACTTCAGCAGCGAACCGAGCATTCCCCGGAATAGTCTCCGGCCCAGATTGCTGCCGGCGGCGCGGGCCATACTCTTGATAAAGGCTTCACCGGCGCTCTGACGGTTGGAGCGCCTGCCGCCGGAGGATTGTTCGGCGCGCTTTTCCAGTGCTTCCTCGCTCTGCCGCTGTAGCGCGGCGGCCGTTCGCTCGGTCAGTATTTCATGGGCCGATTTGGGGTCCAGGGCCTGGGCATAGCGCCGCTGGTTCGGGTCGTTGGCCAGTACTGCCTGACGCTCTGCCCCGGTGGCCTTGCCCATGCGCGAGCACGGCGGACGCACCAGTACTCGTTCCACCGGGGTGGGAATACCCTTGTCCTGCAGGGTCGAGACCAGGGCTTCGCCAACACCCAGTTCGCTGATGACGGTTTGTGTGTCCAGGGCCGGGTTTTCGCGGAAGGACTGGGCCGCCACCCGCACCGCCTTGCGCTCGTTGGGGGTGTAGGCGCGCAGCGCGTGCTGGATGCGGTTGCCCAGCTGGGCGAGCACCGGGCCGGGAATATCCGCCGGACTCTGGGTGACAAAATAGACCCCCACGCCCTTGGAGCGGATCAGCCGCACCACCTGCTCGATCTTCTCCAGCAGGGCCTTGGGCGCGTCCCTGAACAGCAGGTGAGCCTCATCGAAGAAAAACACCAGCACCGGCTTTTCCGGGTCGCCGATCTCGGGCAGGTTCTCAAACAGTTCCGACAGCAGCCATAACAGGAAGGTGGAGTAGACACGCGGGCTGTTGATCA
>JBKDZQ010000532.1:0-3699 GCA_047971325.1 Parahaliea sp. | reverse complement strand
TCACTTAATAGCTTGTAGCGCCTTTGTAAATTCACAATTGGCACATAATTTGCCTTTCCTGCTGTGCATTTACCAACATGCGAACTGTTGAGCCGGGCCGGGGTCTGTGTCGATCCCCGGCGGTGCTGGCAGTGCAATTGGGAGGGGGTTGTAAGAGCGCATGGATTGGCTGGTATTGGGGGTAGTCGCGGTAATTCTTCTTCTGGCAACCTTGGTGTTTTTGGTGTCTGCCGGACGTTATGTCTCGGACTCGTCGGCACGAGATCGCAGGAGGGGGGGCAGAGCCGACCCCTCTTCCGGTTTCCGGGTGGAGCAGCCTGATGTTGAGGGCAGGGAGGCCTCCGGCGACAGTCCCGAAGAAGGCGTCTGGACAGGAGAAGAGCGCCGCTCCGGTAAGCGCTAGGGCCACTGTCGTCGGGCTGGCTGACCGCGATATCTGGTATCTGTTAACCAGCTCCCATTTTTACATCGCCACGGCTTATTTTTACATCAATTTCATGCATAGTCGTGGGAAGCGCCTATGCTAGTTAGCTACTCACTTGATATTGCAGTTCGCTCAATATTGAACGACAGGGAAGTTACCGTTATGCGTTCCTCCAGCACTACCTTTTCCGACACAGACAACCCGGAAACCCGCAAGTCCGCTGACCGCTGCCAGGCCCGCTTCATGGTTGTGGCCGTGCTGTTGCTGGCGGTGTTCCTGCTGATCAACTGGGTACCGGTTGAGGCCACCGAAGAGTCCGGCTCCCTTTCAATGGTACTGGTGTTGCTCTGGGTTCTGGGTGGCCTGGGCACCATCGGCTACATGATGCTGGCCGGCCGGAAGCCGGGCTAGCTTACTCACACCCGACAGCGCTCCGCCCTGCGGGCGCACTCTCCCAGATTCATATTGTTGCAGCCGGCCCAGTGCCGGCTGTTTTCGTTTCCGGGCTTGCTCCTGCCCCGGATGGATGGCGCCTGTCTAGCGCCGCCGCTATGATGCCCATCCCTATTGTCCACGACACGCCGGGCGCAATGCCGGTACAAGGCAGACTTCGTGCAGGATCAACAGTCAACACGGGCCGGTTTGCTGGCGGCCCTGAGCGCTTTTTTTATCTGGGGGCTTGCGCCCCTGTATTTCAAGGCGCTGTCGGAGCTGCCGGCACCGGAGATACTGGCCCATCGCAGTATCTGGTCGCTGGTACTGGCGCTGGCCTGGGTCGCAGCGCTCGGCGGGCTGTCGGAGCTGAGGTCGGTTCTGGGCAATCCGCGCCTGTGCAGCCTGCTGGCGCTGACCGCGGTGCTGATCGGTAGCAACTGGCTGGTATTTATCTGGTCCATCGGCCAGGAGCGGGTCACCGAGGCGAGCCTGGGTTACTACATCAATCCGCTGGTGAATGTTCTGCTGGGCGTGTGTTTCCTGGGGGAGCGCCTGCGCCCCCTGCAGTGGCTGGCGGTGCTGCTGGCGGCGCTGGGCATCGGTCACGAGATCTGGCAGTTCGGGCGCCTGCCACTGGTCGCGCTGTTTCTGGCGTTGTCCTTCGGCTTCTACGCCCTGTTGCGCAAGCGCGCGCCGGTAGCGAGTCTGACCGGGCTGACGGTGGAAACGCTGTACCTGTTCCCGCTGGCACTGGGCTACCTGCTGTGGAGTGACAGTCCCACCAGCAACTTGTTCAACAACAGCGTGACGCTCAATGCCCTGCTGGTGTTTGCCGGCCCGCTCACCCTGGTGCCGTTGCTGTTGTTCAACTTCGCGGCGCAGCGCCTGATGCTGTCGACCCTGGGTATTCTCCAGTACCTGGGGCCGAGCCTGATGCTGGTGCTGGCGGTGACCGTGTTTGGCGAGCCTTTCAGCCGGCAGACACTGCTGAGTTTCGCACTGGTCTGGTGTGGTCTGCTGATCTTTACCCTGGACATGCTCGGGCAGCGCTGGCGGCAGCGACGGCGACGGCAGTCGGCACTGGGGAGGCCGGGCAGGCAGCCCGGGGTATAGCCGGGTCGTCGCCCGGGTCGGGGCGCTCAGGAGGTGAGCACGGTGGCTGGTGAAAGTCGTTGCATGGGGATTACCTTAATGTCATCAGCAGGTCGATAACCCGTTGCAAATGATTGCGCATGGCGCTGCGCGCGATATCCGGATCGCCCTCGCGCAGGGCGTCCAGAATGGCGCGGTGATCGTTGATGACCGGGCGCAGGCCCTCTTCGCGCAGGCGTCGGTGAAAGTGGGTGTTGATGCCGGAGTCCTTGCGCAGGCGCCACAGCCAGTTGACGGTGGCGGCGATGGCGCTGTTGCTGGAGGCCTCGGCGATCAGGCAGTGGAATTGCTCGTCGGCCTGTTCGGAAACGGTTTCGCGCAGATTTTCCTGCTGCATTTCTTCCAGCGTTCGCTCCAGCTCGGCCAGTTGCGCCGGAGTGCATCGTTCGGCCGCCAGCGCACAGGCCTCGCCCTCGAACAGCAGGCGTGCTTCCAGGATTTCAAAGGGACCCGGACCCTGGTCGAGGTGGTCCGCCGGGCGTGTGTTGACGATGAGTGGCTGGTTGCTGTCTGTCACATAGACCCCGGAGCCCGAGCGGATCTGTACCAGGCCGGCGATCTCAAGGGCGATCATGGCTTCGCGGATGGTGGGGCGACCGACCCCGAACTGCTCGGCCAGATCACGCTCGGAAGGCAGGCGTTCCCCGGGGGCGGGAGTGCCCTGGCGGATCAGCTCGCGCAGCTGGTCCGCAACCAGCAGGTAAAGGCGCTGTGCCTTGACCGCCTGTATCTTCACCGCGGCTCCTCCTGGTTGCCAGGCACCGGAAAACAGGGTGCAAGGGCGGCTTCGCGGTAGGGGCAGGTCATGGGTGGCCTGTTGCTGCTACCAGGTTGCCCATCAGGTCTGCTTCAGGCATGGCCTTGCTGGCGGCGCACGAATTCCAGGGCGTGGATGACCCCGCGCAACTCGGCCAGGCCCTTCATTCTGCCGCCGTAGGAGTAGCCCGGGTTGACGCCGGCCACGCCGATTTCGTCCGCCAGCAGGTGGCCGTGGTCGGGGCGCATGGGGATGCGGTCGGTCCGGCCCTCGCGGGCGCGGCGGTCTTCCTCGTCGAGCAGGGCGCCGATCAGACCGACCATGTCGTTGTCGCCGTCCAGATGACCGGATTCGTAGAATGAGCCATCCGCCTCGCGACGGATATTGCGCAGATGGACGAAGTGAATGCGCTCACCGAATTCCCGGGCAATGGCCACCAGGTCGTTGTCGGCGCGCGCGCCGAAGGAGCCGGCGCAGAGGGTCAGGCCATTGTGGTGGCTGGGTACCACCTCCAGCAGGCAGCGGGCGTCCTCGGCGGTGGAGACCACCCGCGGCAGACCGAACAGGGAGAAAGGCGGGTCGTCCGGGTGTATGCACATGCGTACGCCGGCTTTCTCGGCCACCGGGATGACCTCCCGCAGGAAAGCGAACAGGTTCTCGCGCATGCCCTGGGTGCCCATGGCGATGAACTCGGCGATGGCCGCGCGAATGCCCTCGCGACCGTAGGAGCCCTCGCCCCCTGGCAGGCCGGCGATGATGTTTTTCTCCAGCAGCTCTTTCTCGGCCCCGCTCATGGCATCCAGGCGCTGCTTGGCCTTGGCCAGCATCTCGGGGGCGTAGTCGGCCTCGGCGCCGGGGCGCTGCAGGATGTAGACATCGTAGGCGGCGAAGTCGCTCATTTCAAAGCGCAGGGCCTGGCTGGCGTTGGGCA
>JBKDZQ010000531.1:0-1915 GCA_047971325.1 Parahaliea sp. | reverse complement strand
TAAAAACTAAAAATGATGATGATGAAGGAATTGAAACAGTATGCAGTAAAGTTTGAGGTGGTTCGTAAGACGGATGTGGCTCGGACGACAATTGATGTTAGTGTGATGGCTAGTGGTTCGCGAGTGGCGCGAGGCACGCAAGGCCGACGTGGTCGCTGCGCTGGAAATGCCCGCCGACCTCAAGAAGGCCATCGAGACCTCGGTGGGGCAGGTGTGGACGGCTGCCAGCAAGCTGGCCTCGATCACCGTGGATACCGTTCGACAGGAGGCGGAGGCCGCTATTGCGGCAGCCACTGGCGAGCGTGATGAGGCGCTGGGTGAGGTCAGCCGGCTGGAGAGCCGTATCAGTGAATTGCAGCAAGCGCTGGCCGAGAAGGAAAAAGCCCTTCAGAAGGCCCAGGCGGCAGTGGAGCAGGAGCGTGCGCAGAATGCCAAGTTGGCCAGTGACAATGCCGCACTGGCAACCCGGGTCGATGACCGGGATGAGCAACTCAAGGGCCTGAAGACAGAGCTCAAGGAAGCTCGGGGCGATACCAAGGCGCTACAGGCGGAGCTGGTCAAGATCGCCCGGGATTCGAACCAGAAAAAGTGAGGTAGAATGTTCCTTAAGGAACAATTAGGCGCGTAAATGAAGCACCAGGGACAGGCGAATAAGGCGGCGCGGGCACAACTGCAAGGCAGGTTGTCCGTGGATGTGGAGGACGTTGAAAAGCGGCGCCTCTACAAGGCCGATTTTGCCCTGGAAGTCCCTTTAAACTATGACCAGCGCTGTGCCCTGGATGATGCCGCTCAGAGCCGGAAGGAGCCTGCGGGCCGGGTGTTGGCCCGCGTGGTCGACACACCGGATCCAGAAACCGGCAGGGACATTGAGGTCCTGACGGGCTGGGATACGCTGAGCGCGCACATTGATAATGACGCTTATGCGCCCTGGGTGCGGATCAGCGTAATCGATGCCAGCGATGAGGATGCGGTGTTCTACGCCATCCAGCACGCCTACGAAGAAGCTAAGACCAGCGGCTATCCGGTCACCGCCATTGAGTACGCCGAGGCCGTGCAGCGGGCCCGGCAGCGCTTTGCAGAAAGCATTCCCACCCTGACCCGGATGGCGACCGCCCTGCGGATCGGCAGGCCTACGCTGGCCAACCGCCTGGCCCTGCTGGGCAAGCTGTGCCCCCAACTCATTCACCTGACTCGAACCGGGCAGATTCCCGAGACTGCAGCGAAAGCCATTGCCTCGATCCCTGATGAAAAGAAGCAGATTCACTACGCGGAAGCCTACCTGAAGGAGCCCATGCCAATCGCCGCGCTCTATGCGCTGATGCAGTCGGGCTCGGCGGTGAAGGAGGGCAGGGCGGAGCCGCGTGGCGAAGAAGTACCGGAACCACACCCTGGAGAACAGGTATTTGTCGCGACGGTTGAAAAGGCGGTTGGCGTTCCGGTGGTCCTGGCACAATCGGGGGATAGCGAAGGACGCCTGGAATTGCGGTTACGGTACGAATCCATACAAGAGCTTGCGGTCATCACCGCGAAACTCACCGAGCTGATGGGTGGCGCAGCAGACCTGCATGGCGAGCTTGTATTGAGCCCTGAGACGGTGACTCAGCTCCTGGCGGCCACGATTCCGGAGTAAGGCTGGCTTCAGGAAGGCACTTAAAAAAACAAGGAGCCCGGAGGCTCCTTGTCGGGTCGGCTGGAAGCCGGGAGCTCAGCTGAAAATCAATTGGCTGAGCATGACGATAGTTGCCGCCACACAGGATGCTCCTACCACAATGATCGCGTAGTCGCGGCCTTTCAGTAGTTTATCCCTGTCTGACTTCATCACATCATCCTCCACAGCTCGTTACCTGCTGCACGATCCAGGCAATGGTTGAGCCCACGATGGTGCCCGTCAGGGCAATGGCCTTCAGGATAAACT
>JBKDZQ010000530.1:0-2779 GCA_047971325.1 Parahaliea sp. | reverse complement strand
GTTGATGACCTCGTTATTGGCCATCTGCTCGGCAGCATAGCGGGACACGTTAAAGGTGCCCACCAGGTTGACGTTGATCACCTTCATGAAATCGGCCATCGAGTGCACACCCTTCTTGCTGAAGGTCTTGGTGGCGCTGCCGATGCCGGCGAAGTTGTTGCAGATGTGCAGGGCGCCGAGCTTGGCGACCACGCCGGCCACGGCTTCGCGCACCGAAGACTCGTCGGCTACGTTGACATTCCAGAACGCGACCTTGTCGTCGCCCAGCGCGGCAATCACCTGGCCGGCGGCCTCAGCGTTCATGTCGAAGATGGCAACCCGCGCGCCCTTGGCGACATAGGCTTCCACGGTGGCGCGGCCGAGACCGGAAGCACCGCCGGTGACGATGGCAACTTTTCCTGCGAGATCCATAGTAATACTCCTGTAGGTGGGTATTTGGGTTTAGAAATTACGGGTGTTGAAGGCGGTGTAGCCGTCTCCCAGGCAGTCGCGACTGATGATGATCTTCATCACCTCCGAGCTGCCGGCGTAAATGGTCGACACCTTGGCATCGGTATACTGCCGGCTGATCGGGAACTCATCCATATAGCCGGCACCGCCGTGCAATTGTACGCCGATGTCCGCGGCCCTGACCTGCAGTTCGCTGGTCACCAGCTTGGCCTTGGCGGCATCCACCGCGGTCAGCGCGCCGGCGTTGAAGGCGCGGACACACTGGTCCACATAGCACTGGGCGATATCCAGCTCGGTGCGCAGTTCGGCCAGCTTGAACTGGGTGTTCTGGAAGGCCGCCAGCGGCTTGCCAAAGGCCTTGCGCTCCCTGACGTAAGCGGCGGTGAGATCCCAGGAAAGCTGCGCCGACGCCAGGTAACCGCAGGCGCCGATCAACCGCTCCTCCGCCAGCCCCTTCATCAGGTAGACGAAGCCCTGTCCCGGCTCACCCAGCACATTGGCCTTGGGCACTTTTACGTCGTTGAAAAACAGCTCGGCGGTGTCCTGGGCCTTCAGACCCATCTTGCTCAGGTTACGGCCGCGCTCAAAACCGTCCATGCCACGTTCCACCAGGAACAGGGTCATGTGGTGCGGGTTGTTGTCCGGGTCGGTCTTGGCCGCCACCACCACCAGGTCGGCGTTGATGCCGTTGGAGATGAAGGTCTTGGAACCGTTCAGCAGCCAGTGGTCGTCGCGCTCCACCGCGGTGCTGCGCATGCCGGCCAGGTCGGAACCGGCATCGGGTTCGGTCATGGCGATGGCGAGGATGGTCTCGCCACTGGCGCAGCCGGGCAGGTGGCGCAGGCACTGCTCCTGGGAACCGAAGCGGGTGAGGTAGGGGCCGACCAGGCGGCTGTGCAGGGAGTTGTACCAGTCGCTGGCCCTGGCGTAGGCAGTCTCCTCAATGATGACCTGTTCGAAGCGAAAGTCCGGGTCACCCATACCACCGTAGCGCTCCTCGGGCCATACCATGAGGAAGCCCTGTTCCCCGGCCCGGCGAAAAGCCGCGCGATCGACGATTCCCGCCTCACGCCACTCCTCCATATATGGCACAATCTCGCTGGCGAGGAATTTGCGGTAAGCACCCCGGAACATCTGTTGCTCTTCACTAAAGTCTCGGGCTAACACATCTGGCCTCCAGGCGGGATCATCGGTGGCCGGTAAGTATGGTGAGGGGCCAATTGGCCAACAATGACCTGTGCCGACAGATAAATTGACTTAAACTAACAGTAAAAATACAGGAATACGGGCTCACTACCATGGCGCTGATGCTGACAGAAAACCAGGCATTCCTGGTTTACGGCCTTATTTTCACCCTCACCTGCGCGCAAATCCTCATTGTATACTTCCTCAGCGAGTCCAGCGTGCCGGTGGCGGGCCTGGGCATGTTCACCGTGTATTTCATGGCCGCCCTGCTGAGCTGGATTCTGTTCGCCCTGAAACTCGGCCCGGCCATGCACGACCTGAGCCTCATGTTCACCTCCGTCGCCGCGATGGTCACCAGCTACCTCTTCTACCTCGCCTGCTGCCAGCGCGCCAACACCGAACACGGCCGCTACCTGCTCGGCATACTCTGTATCGGCACCAGCTTCGGCGCCCTGTTCCTGTCCGCCGGGCAAATGCTGTATGTGCAACTGGCCGTCAGCGCCCTGTGCTGGACCTGTGCCGGCCTGCTCAGCGGCTGGCGCGCCTGGCGCCGGCGCAACGCCGGCGATGCCATCGTCGCTCTGGCGGGCCTGCTGATGCTGGTGGGGCTGGTCTGGATCGGCAGTCACTACGCCAGCGACCAGAATGTCCGCCAGGCCCAGTCCGCCGCCTTCGCCATCCACACCTGCGCCTATGTGCTGGTGATTGTCGGTTTCCTGGGTTCGGTGCTGCTGGAATACCAGCAGCACCTGTCGCAGCTGTCCACGCTGGACCCACTCACCCTCCTGTTCAACCGCCGCGGCATGGAGGACGCCCTGCAACTGAGCCTGGCCTCCGCCTCCCGCCACAGCTCGCGGACCGCCGCGGTGCTGGTGGGCATCGATCACTTCCACGAACTCAACAGCAGTTTCGGCCCCGAGCAGGGCGACCAGGTGATCCGCCAGCTCGCCGACTACCTGCGCGACCACTGTCGCGGCTGCGATGTACTGGCCAGGGTGGCCACCGAGGAATTCCTGCTGGTGATGCCCAACACCGACGGCGAGGCCGCGCGCCAGGTGGCGGAGCGCCTGTGCGAGGCCATCGGCCGCGAGTCAGTGCAGACCGATCCCCGGCACTATGTGGACATCTCCCTCAGTGCCGGCGT
>JBKDZQ010000529.1:0-4530 GCA_047971325.1 Parahaliea sp. | reverse complement strand
CCTCGAAGTGGATGGTCTTGTGACCGAGGTATTTCAGTGCCAGGCTGTCCATGTCATGGCGGGTGCCGACAGAATCCAGCACGTAGGACTCCAGCATGGTATCGAAGCGGATACCCCGCAGACGGATGCCGTGGTTGGCCAGCACGCTGGCATCATACTTGAGGTTTTGTCCGATCTTGGCGCAGCTGTCGTCCTCCAGCAGGGCTTTGAGTTGCCCCAGCACTGACTCCCGGGACAACTGCTGCGGGGCGCCGGGGTAGTCGTGGGCCAGCGGCACATAGGCTGCCTCCCCCGCCTCGACGGCGAAGGACACACCGACAATTTCTGCATCCATGTAATTGAGGCTGGTGGTTTCGGTGTCGAAGGCGAACACCTCGGCCGCGCGCAGGCGCGCCAGCCAGCGCTCCAGGTCCGCCGCCTGGGTGACGGTCTCGTAGCGGGCCTGGGGGGCTTCCGGCAGGGCTTCCGCCGACGCCTCCCCGGCCTCCCCCAGCAGCTCCTCCAGCCAGGCCTTGAATTCCAGCCGGGTGTACCATTCGCGCAGAGTGTCCCGGTCTGCCTTGCCGTTGCGCAGCTCATCCGGCCCCTGCTCCAGCGCCACATCCGTCTTGATGGTGGCCAGCTCAAAGGACAACATGGCCTTGTCGCGCTCGGCCTCCAGTTTGGCGCCCATGGACTTGGCGCCGCGAAAACCCAGTTCCGCCACCCGATCCAGCCCGGCGTAGATGTCCTCCAGCCCTCCCAGCCCCTGCAGCAGGGCCAGGGCGGTCTTCTCCCCCACCCCCGGCACGCCGGGAATGTTGTCGACCTTGTCGCCCATCAACGCCAGGAAATCGATAATGAGCCGCGGCGGGATACCGAATTTTTCCTCCACCCCGGCTTCATCGAGCACGGTGTCGTTCATGGTGTTGACCAGGGTAACGTGCCGGTTGACCAGTTGCGCCATGTCCTTGTCGCCGGTGGAAATCACCACCGCCCGTCCCCCTTCACTGGCCTGGCGCGCCAGGGTGCCGATGACATCGTCCGCCTCCACCCCCGGCACGCACAGCAGTGGCAGGCCCAGGGCCCGCACCAGGGCGTGGATGGGCTCCACCTGCTCGCGCAGTTCGTCGGGCATGGGTGGGCGCTGGGCCTTGTACTGGTCGAACAGCTCGTCGCGGAAGGTCTTGCCGCTGGCATCGAACACTACCGCCACCGGACTCTCCGGGTAGTCCTTCACCAGTCGCTTGATCATGCTGATGACGCCCTTGACCGCGCCGGTAGCTTCTCCTTTCGAATTCGTCAGCGGCGGCAGGGCATGAAAAGCCCGGTAGAGGTAGGAAGAGCCATCCACCAGCACAAGAGGAGGGGCAGGGCAAGGAGCAGACTTCGCCATGACAGGGTGCACCGTGTTGTTGGGTGAGGGATAGGCCGCCGGAGTGCAGAACATCAGCCAGAGCCCGCATTAAAGCCCAGCGCCGTACAGATTGCCACGCCGGTGGCTCCGACGCTTTGTGATCCAGGCCACGGAAACCGGGGTCAACCAAAGTGTTACCTAGGACACATTCCGTGGAATAAAGGTGAAACTTTCGTAACAATAAATAGGCGATAAGCCCCAAAAATACCAATAATATCTTTATTTTCAATGAGTTAATTTTAATTGGGAAATATTGACATTTCTCATACGCCCCCTTGAAACGCCACAAAATATCCTCAGAATAGGCCCTGTGGTAACAAAGTGTTACCCAAGGAAATTCGAAAGTAACACTTTCGAAAGGAGATGAAACGATGAAAGCACATTCCATTATTGCCATTGCTCTGCTCGCCCTGGCCCCCCTGGCCAACGCCCAGCAGATGGATCAGGTGTTTGTCCGGGCTGTCAGCCAGTCAGCGGAAGAGACCATTGACGCCAAGCAGATGGATGCACTGGAAACCAATTCCACTGTTGAGTCCGTCACTCGCGACCTGGACCAGATGCTGCAGGAGCGCCTCAACTTCGACGTTGAAGCCCCCCAGCACGCCGCACCGACTGACGTTCTGCTGGTGAGCAATTAAGACACCAGGGAGTGCACGCCCAGCGGCGTGATCAAACTCGGGTCGGGGCCTGCGCAAATGGCCCCGACAGATAACTGCTATTATCTCTGTTAGAGGTGGATAGCCATGTTGACCGAAGCTGATCGCACCACCTTGGCCAAGCCCGGAATTACCAACGTCGACCACCTGGCGTTCGCCATCAACAGATGATCCAGCGTCATGCGGGTCTAGTGGTTACTGATCTTGATGTCGGGAGCATTTGATTATCGCCATTACAAATGTGGCAAAGTCGGATTAGTTTTCCCATAGATAGTGGGCGGAACGGTAGGTCACCTTCATTTTTGCCAGATCGAGGGGCGCCTTGAAAAAGCCGTGGTAGTCGCCACGCGGGTTGATTAGCACCACGTTGGCGCTGTGGTCCACCTGGTAGTTCTCATCCTGGCCCGGCACCTTGCGAAAGGGCGTGTTGAGGGCCGTGGCGAAACGGTGGATATCCAGAAACTCACCGGTCACCCCGACAAAGCCCGGATTGAAGTAAGGTACATATTCCGCCAGACGTTCGGGTGTATCCCGCGCCGGATCCACGCTCACCATCACCACCCGGGTGTCGTCGCCAGCTTCGGTTCCCTTGAGCTCCCCCATCAGGCGGTTAAGGAAGCTCATGGTCGTCGGGCAGATGTCCGGGCAGTGGGTAAAGCCAAAGAACACCAGGGTCCAGTGTCCCTGCAGGCGCTCCGGAGTGAAGGGCTGGCCGCGGTGGTCCACCAGCGCGAAGTCGCCAATGGCGCGGGGCGTATCGAAAACATAGGCCCCGTTGGCCTTCATTTCCGCCACGCTCATGATGCGGGGCAGGCCGATGCGGTGCACAAAGCCGGTCACCACCACCACCATGAACAGCACCACGGCGACCAGGGTCCAAAGTATGCCGCGTCGCTGGCGGCGCTGCGTGTCAGTCATTTTTTCCTCAGGACAGGGTGGCGATCGGGAACAGGTAGTGGTCCACCAGCATTATCAGGAACAGGGCCATCAGATAGATGATGGAGTACTTGAAGGTCTCCATGGGTGCCCGCGGGTTGCGCCCGCGCAGCAGCTCGATCGCCCAGTACAGAAAGCCCGCCCCCAGCACCACCGCGCCCAGCAGGTAGAGCGGGCCACTCATGCGGGTAACGAAGGGCAGCAGGGTGATGGCGAACATCATCAGGGTATACAGCAGGATGTGCACCTTGGTAAACATGACCCCGTGGGTGACCGGCAGCATGGGAATGCCTACCGATGCATATTCCTCCCGGCGGTGGATAGCCAGGGCCCAGAAGTGCGGCGGTGTCCAGGCAAAGATGATCAACACCAGCAGCAGGGCGTGACCGTGCACCTCACCGGTGACGGCGGTCCAGCCAAGCAGGGGAGGGGCGGCGCCCGCCAGTCCGCCAATCACGATATTCTGGGGCGTGGCCCGCTTCAGGAACATGGTGTAGACGAAGGCGTAGCCCACCAGCGAGGCCAGGGTAAGCCAGGCGGTGAGGGCGTTGATCCACACCAGCAAAATGGTCATGCCGACCACCCCCAGCACACTGGCAAATACCGCCGCCTGCACCGTGCCGACCCGCCCCTGGGCCACGGGCCGGTTACGGGTGCGGGCCATGCGCTGGTCCACGCGCTGGTCCACCAGGTGGTTGACCGCCGCTGCCGAGCCGGCGCACAGGGCAATACCGAGATTGCCCAGCAGCAGCACGTCCAGCGGCACCACGCCGGGCACCGCCATGAACATACCGATGGTCGAGGTCAGGATCATCAGCAGCACGACATTGGGCTTGGTCAGCTCCCGGTAGTCGCGCCAGCTGGCTTTGGAAGTGGCGATTACAGTGGTCTCAGACATGTCGGGAATCAGTTGCTGGCGTTCTTGAGCAGGAATTTCAGGTCGGCGATCACCTCCTTGTAGCTCACGCTGCTGTCGTAGGACATCATCACCCAGCCCGCCGGGTCCACCAGGTACCAGGTATCCGGCGCCTGAACGTGTTCCGCGAACAGGCTCGCCAGCACCGGAGCGCTGGCCCGCAGTGGCAGCAGCTGGCCGTGTTCCCGCTGCAGGTAACCGGCAAAATCCGCCGGCAGGTCATTGCCGTCGCTGAGCTCGGCCACCGCCAGCCGGGACCCACTGAGCGGCACATCGCTCACATAGAAGCGCTGGATGCGATTGTACTCCTTGCCCATGGCCAGGTGTATCTGGCGGGTGAGGTAGAGCAGGTGCTCGCAGTGCTCATCGCAGGTGGCGCCGAAGCTGGGAACGACAAAGGTCCACTTGCGCTCCAGATCGCCAAATACAAAGCCTGTCCCGTCCTGGTACTGGAGCCAGTCCTGCCCCGCCAGCTGGCGGGGCGGCTGCACCAGGGTACCGCGGTTGGCGGTCCCCAGGGTGCCAAGGATGTCGATGTCACCGCGGGCCACGAAGTACCACAACCAGCTGGCGACGAGGATCACGGTAACCGGGATCCCGGCAATCAGCGCCAGAATCAGGCGACC
>JBKDZQ010000528.1:0-1590 GCA_047971325.1 Parahaliea sp. | reverse complement strand
CCGGGTGGTGAACACCCTGACCCTCGCTGTCGCGCTGTTCGCCACCGGCCGCCTGGCCAGTCACCTGGGTCTGCCCTTTACCCTCGCCTGCGTGCCGGTGGCGATCTGCCTGGGCATGCTGATGCTGGCGGTGACGCCGATGGTCGCGGCGGTGGTGGCGGTGCAGGTAGTGCGGCGGGCCGGCAACTACGCGATCTCCCGGCCGGCGCGGGAGATGCTGTTCACCGCCGTGGACCGGGAGACCCGCTTCAAGGCCAAGCCGGTGATCGACATCGTGGTATACCGCGGCGGCGATATGCTCAGCGCCTGGGCTTTTACCGCACTGAGCCAGGGACTGGGGCTGGGCATGGCGGCCATGGCCGGCATCGGCGCGGGAGTTGCCGCGCTGTGGGCGGTGGTGGGGATCTACCTGGGACGGCGGTTCAATGCCATGCGGCCGGAAACAGCGGTTATGGGACCCTCCCGGGCCACTGAACCACCACCGGTCCCTTTCGCATCGGCCGCAAGTGGTTCGGACAGTTCTTCCAGACCCCGGACGAAGCCCGCACCACCTAGCAGGAACTGAACGACATCCTGCAACCCAGGGCATGGATACCCCGGCACAGCGCGGCCACACTATCGACCAGGGCCTGCTGTTCTGGCTCGTCCGCCAGCCGGGCTTCCCCGAACTCGCCAGGGAGGGCTTTCCGGTACAGTTCATATTCTGTTCCGGCCTGCGCGCCGATCCCGGCGGTGGCTGTTCAAAGAGTGGCAACAGGCCCTAAAATGGGCGGACCGCTTTAGGGAAGCCCATGATGAAGACGATCACCACCACCTTGCTCGCAGCCACTCTCGCGGCCGGCTGCACCACCAGCCCCACCGGTCGCAGCCAGTTCATGCTGGTATCGCCGGAATCCGCCATTGTCGAGTCGAAAGCCGCCTACCTGACCACCGTCGAGGACCTCAGCAAGGAGAACAAGCTGCTCGACGACCCGAAACTGGCCAGGCGCGTGTCGACCATTACCGGGCGACTGGTGACCGAGGCCGTGGCCAAGTATCCGCAGACCAGCAACTGGGAGTGGAGCGTGGCCATTATCGACGACCCGGAGACGGTGAACGCCTGGTGCATGGCGGGCGGACGCATGGCGGTCTATACCGGCCTGTTCCAGCAGCTCAAGCTCAGCGACGATGAGTTCGCCCAGATCATGGGCCACGAGATTTCCCACGCCCTGGCCAATCACACCGCCGAGCGCATGTCGCGGGCCATGGCCACCAATATTGGCGTCGCCGCAGTGTCCATCGCCACCAACAGCAGCGCGGTGGCGGACAGCACGGCGATGGCGGCGCAACTGGCGCTGGAACTGCCGAACAGTCGCACCGCCGAGGCCGAGGCCGACCATATCGGCCTGGAGCTGGCCACCCTGGCCGGTTACGATCCCGACGCCGCCGTCACCCTGTGGCAGAAAATGGGGGCACTGGGCGGCGACCGATCCCCGGAGTTTCTCAGCACCCACCCCTCACCCGAGAACCGCCAGGCAGCGCTGGCGACCATGGGCCAGAAGGCCCGCGACCTCAACCCCACCGGCCGGCGCGCCGAGATCCACCCGATCC
>JBKDZQ010000527.1:0-3183 GCA_047971325.1 Parahaliea sp. | reverse complement strand
TTCATGCGCGAGATGGCGCGGTCGGTCATGTCCGTCAGCAAATGGTAGCCTTCTTCGGGAGATTTATCCGGCTCGACGGGCGTGGTGTTCTCAAACAACACCGGATAGTACTGGTCTGTTTCCCCCGCGTTGAAGCCATAGAAGTAGTCAAAACCCAGCCCGGTTGGCCAGCGATCGAAGGGACCGGCCACGGTGGTTTCCCAGTCCGGGGTATTGTGATTCTTGCCGTACCACCAGGTGGCATAGCCATTGTCCGACAGAATATTGCCGATGGTAGCGGTTTCTTTGCGAATCATCGCGGAGTAGCTGGGGAAGCCGGTGGCCCATTCCATCAGGAAGCCGTTGCCGGCCATGTGGTGATTGCGACCGGTCAACAGCGCTGCCCGGGTTGGTCCACAAATCGCCGTCGTATGGAATCGTGTATATTTCAGGCCCCGGGATGCCAGTTTGTCCAACTGCGGTGTTGGAATGGTGCCACCGAAGGTGCCTGTCTGCCCAAAACCAACGTCGTCGAGCAGGATCACCACCACGTTTGGCGCGCCTTCCGGTGCGGCGATGGGTTCCTGCCAATCGGAAATGGATTCCTTGTAATTCTTGCCAATCCTGCCCTCGAACGGGGCAATGGTATCCGGCAGCCTGTTACGATCGGGCCAGTCCTGCGCATTGCTGTGAAGGGGCGATACCAGCAGTAACAGGCATATGACTAGAAGCCTCCCAGTTCCAGGTAGACGTAGGCCATGTCGTGTGGAGGGGTAAAATCCGATAGATCTCTGGGCCGGTTTGCGCATAAGTCAACTCCATAGAATGTACGGGGAATTACTAGCGAGGCGTCGCCTCAGACCGACAAAGCATGAAAGAGAGAGGCTCCGGCTGAGCCCAGAAGTGCTAGACTCCCGTTATAGCCGCGTCAGGCGGCGGGAAGGCTTGCGCCTAAATCGCGGCCGGAGCCAGTGCTTATGTTAACGCAAACCGTCAGCCGTTTGTTACAAGATCGCGTCACCCATGGACCTTGAGTGCATGGACCGTCTCTACCTGAGCGCCTACCAGCCGATGCTCCAGACCAGCGGCGGGGGGCCGGGCAGGAAACTGGGATAGTGTCCGCCCACAACCATCGGCAATTTCTCAATGCCGTTTTCTGGATTCTGCGTACCGGTGCGCCCTGGCGCGATCTGCCTGCGGTGGCAATCAAGCAATGCGTCACGCAAACAGGGGCTCAACACCATGCTGCACCCCTCTACCACGCATGCCTTAAGGCAAGTCGACTACGTATCTACCGGGTGTTCGTAGGTCGCGGTAATCTGCTCCATGCCCAAAAGGTACTCGAACTGGTCTTCGAGCGCGGGTAGATCGGTCACGTAGATGCGCCCATATTTGAGCGCAACCAAATCCAACTTCTTGAGCACCTGTAACTCTTTGTTAATGCTCTGCCGAGAAACCCCCAGCATGCGACTGAGGTCCTCTTGGGAAAGGCCGATATAGAGCTTGCCATCATCTGTCCTGCAACCGTGGGTATAGGCAAGGCGAAGCACCGTCCGCGCAACACGTTGATGCATGGACAGACCAATCTCCTCGTGTAGCGCATAGAACGCACGCACGCGGCGGCAAAGGGTCAGCAATAGCAGATCTTTCAGCTGGGGAAACAGAACCAATAGCTGGTCAAACTGCCGCTTTTTAAGTACCCTGAGCACTGTGTCCCGGGTGGTGATGGCATAACTTACACGGGGTAACCCATCCACCATTCCCATTTCCCCGATACAATCACCCGTTCGGAATTCCGCAGTGACGATTTCCCGTCCCTCCGCAGTGTAATTGCATAAGCGGATGGCGCCCTCCAGCAATTGGTAGATCTCATTCGACACATCACCCTGCCGATACACTGTAGATCCCGCGGGAATGGATACCACAGTACTCAGGCGCTCAAACATTTCTCGACCTTCCGGTGGCAGACCACTGATGTAATCGTGCATAAATGGAATGATACGCATAATCGGCCCTCCCTTGCTGAACTCACTGGTATCGACAATATAGTGGAAAAATTGATTTGTCAGCGCGAAGCCTAAGAGGCCTATCGCAGCAAGTTCAGGCACCCGAATTCAAGTGGATATCCGCACACATTTTTAGTGGCTGCCAGACGCCAAAGCTGTCTTTACCGGCGCCATCTTATACTCGGCTGCCCATGTCTCCAACCGGCCTGACTCGCGCGGGGAACCGGTTTATGGGAGAATATGGGTAACGTTCGTGCAATCTGTACCAAAGGTGCCAGTGGTATGGCCACCGGCCAGGATAGATTACAATGAAATTGAATCTACTAATTGCAACCCTGCTGATCCTGCCCGGGATGAGCTATGGCCAGCAAACGCGTTACGAATACACTGGCGCCACGATAGAAACGGTAGATGCGGGCACAGCCTATGTGCTCGGAGGGGCCGTATCGGGTTTTATTGAAACCAGTGAGCCATTGGCTGCAAATTTGTCGAATGTCAATATCGCAGCCCGCATTACCAACTGGTCATTCAATGACACCGTCAATACCATGGCCCAGGGAGCAGGTGTCTTCTACGATGCTCTGGGCGCCGGAGCCCAACTCATTATCAGTACCGACGCAACAGGCAACATCTCTGCCTGGAATTTTCATCTCTATAGCCCCCTACCCCACAACCATGATGCACCCGTCAACAGGATATGGTTGTCCTTCCCCAACTCGCGGGACGAAATGATCAACCAGGCGCCCTGCGATGTCTTCCCAGCAGCAGGCACTCCCTGCTCGACACTGCATTTTGGCCTCGGCTATTCACGTGCATCCTCGTCCGAGGCTGGCCAATGGCAGGTCATTCCCACCCCACTTGAACCCAGAGCTGTGCCGCTATTGGGGCCATTGGCGATAGTAACACTGGTGGTATTACTTTGCGGGATCGGTGGAACCAGGACTCGACCTCCCAGGCAGCGCGCAGCCAAATAGCCTGCACAACAAGGTCATCCGCCACATGCAAAACTTGACGCGCATGAGGGCAATATCACTCCACCGTCACCGACTTCGCCAGGTTCCTTGGCTTGTCCACATCGGTACCCTTGTGCACCGCCACGTGATAGGCCAGCAGTTGCAGGGCCACGGTGTAGGTCACCGGTTGCAGCACTTCCGCACAGGAGGGCATGGGCCGCAAGTGGACGCGGGGTTCATCGCGC
>JBKDZQ010000526.1:0-1667 GCA_047971325.1 Parahaliea sp. | reverse complement strand
CCCATATAGTCACCCGCTTCTCCTTCGAGCAGAGGGAAGTTCCAGCGCTCCTTGCGTGGTTCCAGGGTTTTGAACTTGCCGAAGAAATTGTCCTCTTCGGTGGTCGACAGCCCCGTGTGGGTATCGGTGCCGCCCGAGGCGCCGTAGTGAAAGGGGTTGGCACCCAGTTCCCGCTCGATGCGCAGACCGGCCTTGAGGGCGGCGCGCCAGTATTCATTGTCGTAGGAGCCCGGCGGCTTGAGTTTGAGGATGAGGTTGCCCCGGTCCCACAGATCCCAGGCGGCGAACTCGTCGTCGGGTGACAGCAAGGGGTGGGATTCGCTCTGGCCCTTGATCTGGGTCAGCTCGTACAGCGGTTCGTAGCGGGCCCGGGTCTGCGCCCACTCGCGGGTCATGGGCGAGCCGTCGAACTGCTGCTCCTCGAACATGCGACCGTTGGACATGTTGCCGTTGTGGGGAATGGCCAGGATCCGGCCGCCGGTTTTCTGTTCGTAGTCCTGCATCCAGGCCCACAGTTTGCGCGGTTCCTGGGTTTCGAAGGTGGTCAATGGCCGTACCTGTAGCGCCCGTTCGGCGCCGTCGCGGAAGATGACATTGCGGTGCAGGTTGTCGCCACCGTTGGCGTTGACCGTCCACTCGTAGGCGATGAAGGTGCTGAACTTGCCCGGCTGGTAATACTGTTCGGCGGCCTTGATGGTGTCTTCCCACGCGCCGCGCATCCATTTCGGGTCCATGACCTCCCTGGGCAGCTCGCCCCGGGATTGCATGCGCACCAGTTCGCTCTTGGCGCTTGCTGCGGCATCGCTGCCTTCGCGAATGGCCTCGTGCCAGCGCTTGAGAATGGGGTTGGCCATCAGTTCCGGGTTGCCGTCGACGATCTGGTTGATAAAACCCATGCCGTCGGAGTGGTCGGTCACCATGAACCAGTCGTAGGGGCGGTGGAGCCGGGTCTTGATGCCGGTGTTGGAGGTGACTTCCTGCCCGAGCGCAAACTGGTAGGCCTGGAAGGGGTTGAGAACAGCGCCATCCATGCCGGCATCGCCCGACCAGCCGGTGTGCACATGGGTGTCGCCAAACAGGGCCTGTTGCGGATAGTCGTCGGCGAGGGCGGAAAGCGTGCAGCACAGTATGGCTGTCGCCAGCAGTGATCTCGGCACGGACATGGTTGAGTCCTCTGGCTTGCAACCGGAAAGTGGTGTGAGGATAGCAGATTTTGACCGGGGTGGGGGCGGTTTGCCCGGTGCCGCCCAGCGACCGAATATCCTGGTGATCCGGGGCGACGATATCGGCTGTTCCAATCTCAGCGCCTACCACCACGGCATGCTGGGTGGCAGTACCCCCAATATCGATCGCCTGGCCAATGAAGGCGCCCGTTTTACCGACTACTACGGCGAACAGGGTTGCACCGCCGGACGCTCTGCCTTTATCACCGGGCAGCATCCACTGCGCACCGGCCTGCTGGAGGTGGGTATGCCCGGAGCGGAGATTGGCCTGCGCAGCGAGGCCCCAACCATTGCCGAACTGCTCAAGCCCCTGGGTTACGTCACCGGCCAGTTTGGCAAGAATCACCTCGGCGACAAGGATGAGTTCCTGCCCAGCAATCATGGTTTCGACGCGTTTCTCGGCAACCTCTACCATCTCAATGCCGAAGAGGAACCGGAGACCTG
>JBKDZQ010000525.1:0-3385 GCA_047971325.1 Parahaliea sp. | reverse complement strand
CCGATGTGCTTTACACCTATGCCGTGGACAAGGCGGCGGTCCGGTGAAACGCACAGGGCTATCTTGCATTCGTCAATCTCTCACCGGGCGATCAGGATCAGCTTGCCTGTTTCCGGGTCGCGGTAAACCTGCCCCATGGACTGCAAGCCTTCGCCGTTGTCCTCCATGGCCTGGCGGATGGCTTCCGGGACTTCCGGCAACTCCCGGCCCTGGCTGATATCCACCGCCGGTTCCAGCTTGAAGTGCAACCGCAGTTCCCGACTCTGGGCGATCAGGGCGATCAGCAGTCCGAGGGCGAAGACCAGCATCACGTCCATGATGTTGGCGAAGCCGGAGAGTGGGTCACTGTCCTCCTGTGCAAAGCGGCTGCCCTGCCAGGGTGGGGTGTTGCTGTGGTCACTGTTATCCTTCCGCATGGCTTGTACCTTCGATGCGCCGCCAGATGGCCTCGTACCAGCGGCGGCGCAGCCGGCCGATGATATAGGCCACCAGCCCCACCAGCAGGCCGATCACGGTGGTGTCGAAAGCGACGGTCAGCGCCGTGGCCAGAATGTCGATATTGCCCGAGCCCAGAGCCGACAGGCCCGGCCCCAGGGGAATCAGTGTGCCCATCAGCCCCAGGATGGGTCCGCTGCGGGCCAGCAGGTCCACCCGCTCCAGCCGCTTCAGCGCATAGGGCTCAAACTACCCGATCTCCCCCTCGCGGTAGTGCGACAGGGTGACCAGACCCTCCGCCAGGGCGATGCCCAGTTCCCACAGGGTCAGCAGCAGCGCGACACCGAGGGCCGCGATCACCGGGTAGAGCAGCCAGCCGACGATCTGGTGGAGCAGGCCGAGGGTGAGTCCGTGGATCATCATGATAGATTTCCTTGTGGGGCGTACCGGGTGTGATATAGCGCCCGGTGGAAGCCTGCGGCGATAACCAGCAGCAGCATCGCCAGCAGGGGCCAGCGCCACCATGGGGCAGTGCTGGTCTCGCCTGGGTGATGGTCTGTACTGTCGCTGCTGGCCTGTGCGGATGAGGGGGCTGCTGTGTTGCTGTCCGCTGTCATTGGCGCGTCCAGGGTGTTCAGCTCGATCTCGGTCAGGCGGTGTATTTCCCGCTGTTGCTCCGGCTCGGTCCTGGCGCGCTCGACGACGCTTGCCAGCGCCTGCCAGTCCTCGACGGAAAGGTGTTGTTCCAGCCAGGGCAGCATGGGGTGGTCGGGGGTGGTGTGGCCGCTGCCGGGCAGGCCATTCTCGCCCACCAGACGGGCGAATTCACCGGCCAGTTGACGGACGGTGTCCGGGTCCGCCCGCCAGAAGCCCCGGTGGATGGCCACCAGCATGATGGCGAGCATATTGCTTTTCACATGGACGTTGTGGCTTTGTTCGAGAAATTCACTGAGCCTGAGCCCGTAGCGATCATCCAGGTAGACCTCCTTCACCTCCTGCCAGGCCCAGTCGCCGACCAGGGTGGGATTGGTCACCTGCCAGCCCCATAGGTATTCGAGGAATTCGCTGCCCATGGTGCGGGCACCGGCATAGCCGTGGTCCATCAGGCCCCCGTGCCATTCGGGATTGAGAAAGCGGCCCCGCAGCTCCTTGCGCAGGGCCAGGCCCAGGGGTTCGGCGGTGACGCGCTCCGGGTTGGCGTGGTTGAGCACGAAGTTGTTGGGGGCCTTGCCGGTGAGGGTCTCCACCGCCAGGCTGAGCCCCCCGAGATAGTCGAAGGCATCGTTGTTGTCGATCAGCCCGTAGAGGTTGCTGGAGCGGCCCAGGTAGGTGTTTTCCACATCCGCGAGCACGCTGCGAAAGACCTCCTCCACCGGTGCGCCCGACCCGTTCTCGCCCCGACGGTAGCTGTGGCCCAGCCGGCGCAGATAGACACTGGCCAGTTCCTCCCGCTGCTGCCAGGCACCGGAGCGCTCCACCAGGCGGTTGATGCCGGCGCCGTAGCTGCCGGGGGCGTCGCCGAACACACGCAGGCTGGCCAGGGTGCCAGCCGCTTCGGGGGAGCGGCCGCCGGCGAGCAACTGCTGCGCCTGTTTTACCCAGTGCGCCGCCACCTGGTTTTGCGCCAGGCTTTCGCTGCCGCCCTGCTGGTCGCCGTAGAGCTCGGAGTCCTTCAGCGGCGCCAGCGCAGTGCTCAGTGCCAGGGTGAGGGCGGGGTAGTCGCGAACGATGGTGTCGGCGCTGGCGTCCAGCGCCATCAGTGTCGCCTGGTCGAGCATCATCATCTGGCGGCCGTAGAGGTCGCGGAACAGTCCCGAGGTGGTGAACACCATGTCGCGGCGCACCTCGTCCTGGGCCAGGGGGCGGCGCTCCATGCCTTTCACCAGGCCGCGGCTGTTCCACAGCGGTTTCAGGCCGAGCATGTCGAGGCCGAAGGCGATCATCACCCCTTCGTCGCGCACCACGTCGGAGGCCCAGAGCACCAGTGCCTCACGCTTGTCCGGATTCTGGGTGTTCTCCGCCCTGGCTCTGGCCGCCATTTCCCGGCCCAGTTCCCAGGCCACCGGGCTAGGGATCAGGGCATTGTCCAGGGCGTAGAAGTTGCGGCCGGTGGGCAGACTGTCGGGTGAGCGGATCGGATCGTTGCCGGGGCCGGGAGCGACAAAGCCGCCGTCCAGTGCGCCCAGCAGTGCCGCCATCTCGGCATCCGGCGAGCTGCGCAGCAGTTGCCGCCACTGGCGGCCCTGCCGATCGTCCTGGGGCGCCATGGAGGCCAGCATCATGGTGATGGCGCTGTCGTCCCAGGGTTTGCCGAAAACATGCAGGCCAAGTGGCATGAAGCGCTCCTGCAGGTTGGTCAGGTAGTGGCCCACCTCGTGCACCAGCATGTCGTCGTCCACCTCCTCGAAGCTGATGCCCATGACCGCGAGCTCGGCGGACATCGCCTGGGCCAGTTCGTCCCTCAGCTCCAGGGTATCGACTTTTTTCCGAATCTGCGTGACCAGGCGGGTGGCCAGGGCCTGGTTGTCGGTGCCGTGGCTGGCCTCGAAGCTCTCGATCAACTGGCGCAGTTGCAGCAGGTCGTCATAGAGTGGGGTGTGTTCCAGCGGTGGCGTGAGGTGGTCCACCATCACCGCCAGCCCCCGGCGCTTGGCCTGGATGCCCTCGCCGACACCGTCGACGATGTAGGGATAGACACCGGGGATGTCGCCGGCGATGATCCGCGAGTAGTCGTCTTCCGCCAGCCCCACCGAACGGCGGGGCAGGAATTCGTAGGTGGAGTGGCGGCCCAGGTGAACGATGGCGTCGGCTTGGAAATCATCCTGCAGGTGAATGGCACTGAATTAAGCCCCAGCAGTGTTGGGACGACGAGATAACTGCTTGAAAGTAAAAGAGAAGGTTGGCTGTAGCTGGTAAGATGTTTGGTGCGAAACATCCACCCTAACAGCCC
>JBKDZQ010000524.1:0-2236 GCA_047971325.1 Parahaliea sp. | reverse complement strand
AGGTGCCCAAGGCAGCGAAGAACCTGGAGGTTACCCAGAGTTCCCGTCGCCTGGAGAGTTTTGTTACCGCGGGTGAGCCGAACACTACCGCGCTGGCACCGACCAACATCGGGCTGGAGCTGGCGCCAGTGACCCATCCCAACGACCTCTATGCCGGTGAGGGCGCCACTTTTCGCTTCCTGATCGATGGCCAGCCGGCCGAAGGTGTGGAAGTAAGCATCATCCCGGGCGGCAGCCGCTACCGCGACAGCCAGGAAGAAATCAAGCTGGCCTCCGATACCGACGGCAAGGTGGTGGTGACCTTCCCCGAAGCGGGCATGTATTTCCTGGAAGCGGAATACAGTGACGACCAGGCCAAGGCGCCGGCGACCCGCCGACGCGGTGCCTATACCGCAACCTTCGAGGTACTGCCGCTCTAGCGCTGCCCAGCGCCGGCGGTACCCAAGGTGATGCCCTCGCTCCTGCAATGGCTGCAGGCCGCCCTGGTCGTGCTGGCCTGGGTAGTGTTGTGTGTGCTCTGTCTGCGCCGGGCCGGGGGCGGCGCTGCCACGCAGCGCTCTGGTGCCGCTACCCTGGTGGCCTATGCCAGCCAGGGCGGGACAGCGCAGGCGCTGGCCAGCCAGCACGCACGGTTGCTGTCGCGGCAGGGGCCGGTGGCGCTGTTGCCGCTGAACCGCGTGGGGGGGGGAGAGCTGGACGCTGCCCGGGTGGCCCTGTTCATCGTCAGCACCTATGGCGAGGGGGAACCCCCTGACAACGGCCTGCGCTTTGCCCGCCAGTGGTTGCGGGCGGCCGCCGGGGTGGCTGGGGAGCGGCGGGCCAGCTTCCAGCGCCTGCATTTTGCCGTGCTGGCCCTGGGCGACCGCGAGTACCGCAATTTCTGTGGCTTCGGCCTGGCGGTGGATGCGGGCCTGCGCGCCCTTGGCGCCACCGCGATGTTCGCCCCGGTGACCGTCGATCGCATGGACCCGGCGGCCCTGGGCAGCTGGCAGTCCCAGCTGCGGGAGAGCACCGTGCTGGAGGCGGGCGAGACGCTGCTGGAGGCCGCCGCTCGAGAGCACCTGCTGCCGTGCACCCTGCGCTCGCGGGAGTGCCTGAACAGTGGCTCTCCAGGCGGGCCGGTCCATCACCTGAGAATTGCAGTTCCCACCGGTACCTGCTGGCAGGCCGGGGACATCGCCGTGCTGCGGGTACCCGGGGAGGCTGATACTGCTGTGCAACAGCGTGAGTACTCCATCGCCTCCCTGCCGGAGGATGGCTCGCTGGACCTGGTGGTGCGCCAGGTGTGCAAGCCCGGCGGCGAGCTGGGCATCGGCTCGGGCTGGCTGACGGCGCGCCTGGCCCCGGGAGAGCACCTCGAGCTGTCCCTGCGCGACAATCCCTCCTTCCACCCGCCGTCCGCTGCGCGGCCGCTGCTGCTGGTTGGCAACGGCACCGGCATCGCCGGGCTGAGGGCACACCTGCGCGCTCGCGAGAGGGTGTCGGCACAGGCCAACTGGCTGATCTTCGGCGAGCGCAGCCGCCGCGCCGACCGGCTGTTCGACGCCGAGATTCTCCGCTGGCAGCAGCAGGGCCACCTGGAGGTGCTGCACCGGGTCTACTCCCGGGAGGGGGAGCCGCAGTGCTACGTGCAGGATGTGCTGGCGGCGGAGCTGGCGCGTCTGCGAGCCTGGCTGGAACGCGGTGCCGCGATCTACGTCTGTGGCAGCCAGCAGGGTATGGCGCCGGCGGTGCATCGTCTGCTGCTGGACCTGCTGGGGGAGCAGGAGCTGGAGGGCCTGATACTGGCGGGGCGCTACCGGCGCGACGTGTACTGAACCTGGGTCGCCGCCGTGGTTGATCAGTCAAACAACCACGGCCGCAGCTCATCCAGGTTGGCCACCATGATCTGTCGCGCCTCGGGCTCTGCGACGGGCGCCCCGGCGTCGATGCCCAGCAGTTTTAGGGCGTAGGACACCAAAGTGCAGCGTATGGTGATCAGCAGGGCGCCGTCGCACATGCCATAGTCCCTGCGCACCACTTCCTGCTGCTCGGGCCGCAGGCGTGGATCGGCGATGATGCGGATGGTGACGCGGGTATTCCAGGCGCTGTCGTCCCCACCGCTGTGTGGTGATTCCTCGAGGATTTCCGGGGTGCCCCGGAAGCGGCTGAGCACAAAGTCGCGGTAGCCCTGGTTTTTCTCGCACCAGGCGCGCGCATGCCAGCGCTGGCCGGTGAACACCAGGGTGTGCGGCAC
>JBKDZQ010000523.1:0-2588 GCA_047971325.1 Parahaliea sp. | reverse complement strand
GGAGTGGCGGCACCAGAAACTGGGATCTGCCAGATTGGGTCTGGCTGAATCCAGAGAAGAATCGTGACGACCTGGAGGTCGTCGCGTAGATGAACGCGACAACTATGTTGACAAACTGCGCCTATAATCGGGGCTGGAGTGTACTGCAAGTACAGCACGGAATTTTTCCCCGGGTTTTCCGTGATCTACAGTGACCGAAGAAAGGCGAGTATCGCCTCGCGCTGAATCTGGCTCAGGCTGAGAAAATGGTTTGCGCTGGGGCTCGCTTCACCGCCATGCCACAAAATGGCCTCCGCCAGCGAGCGGGCGCGGCAGTCATGCAGATAGCACGGCGGGGAGCCCTGCAGCTCGGCCTGGCCGAGCCCCCAGAGGGCTGCGGTACGCCACTCGCTGCCCGAAGCCCCCTGGTCCGGTCGCTGGTCCGCCAGCCCTTCCCCCATGTCGTGCAACAGCAAATCGGTAAAAGGATAGATGACCTGGACCGATAGCGGAGCCAGGCCGCCCGACGCAGTTGTCATCTCCGGTCGATGACAGCGGTCACAGGCGGCTTCGACAAACAGCGCGGCACCTTCCGCAACCCGCCGGTCCTGCAGGTTGCGCCGGACAGGCACAGGCAACAGGCGTACAAACTGCACTATTGCCGCCAGATCCGGATCGGCGATTTCCGGCCTGCCACCATCGACCGCGTTGACACACTGGCTCTGGGCCGGCGCACAATTCTGCCGCGGATGATCGCTGCTGGTAACGCCCTGCTCGTTGATCAATGCGGAGCTAATCTGGTTGCGCAGGCTGGCGTGGTTGGCTTTCCAGCCAAAGCGGCCAATCATCGGCGATGCCGAATCCCCTATCCGGTTGACGCGCCCGGAAATGCCATCGCCGTCACTGTCATCCGGATCAGCGAAAGCCAGGATCTCGGCCTCGTCGACACTTTCCAGCAAACCCATACCGAACAGCGGCTGCGCTGTGCGCAGCGACCACACCACATCCTCACCCAGGAGGGCACCGTAGGCCAGCTCGTGCAGGCTCAGGCGGGGCCGATAACGTACCCAGGGCGTTTTGTCTCCATACTCGCCAGCTTCCGCCTCCCAGCTCACGCTGGCCCAGCCCTCCGCCGGGACACCACCGGTTGCGGCCGGATTGAGATTTTCGCCGTAGCTCCGGTGCGCCCGCCAGTTGCCATTGACGTCGCGCTGGCTCAACTGCAGCACCTGGGTGACCGGCAAGGGCTCACCCTCACTGGCGAACTCCCGCCTGCCCTGCCGGCCGTGGCAATTGTCGCAGGCGGCGGCATTGAAGAGAGGCCCCAGTCCGTCGCGCAGGACGGCGGCCGATGGCGCCGCGACAAAAGCGGTATTGAAAAAAGCCTCTCCCCGCCGCCGCTGTTGCCGTGCAGCATCGCCGATCGCGGCCTCGTCAATGGTCGAAGAAGTAACAGAAGCCGTCAGCGCACCGCCACCATTGGCGACCAGCAAGGCCCGAAGATCCTCCTGCGCACCGGCCAATAGCGGACACAGGCAACAGAATACCGCCAGCTCGCAGAGCGCGCGCAGATTCATTCAAGCGTGCTGATCAGCAGACTCATTTCGCTCTTCGCTCCACCGCTGAACTGGAGCGTATAGGTGGTACCTGGCGCCAGCGAGTACTCCACATACTTGCGCAGGGGTTGGCAGTGGTGGCGACCGTTGAAGGTGATGGATTGCAGCAGCCGCTCTCCCTCGGAGACATCGACCCAGCTGCCATCGCTAATATTGATCCGGTAGTGCCCGCCATCCAGGGTGGTAAACTGGAAAACCCCCGCCGCCGAGCCTTCCGCCAGGGTGTGACGACCGGGCGCGACAGCAAAGGTCACCTGCTCTTGAGGCAATAGGGCCAGTCGATAAGCCTGGCCGACGGTTAGCGTGGGCACAACCACTGCCTGACCGGTGACATCGCGAATGGCTTGCAGCGCTAGCTGATCGCGCTCCATGGTGCCCAGGGCCCGCTGCGCCGCTGCATCATAGTCCTTGCAATCCTGTGCCGATGATGCCGGGTCATGCTCCGCTGGTGCGGCGACACAAAGGGCAGCGGATGAAGCAACCACCATCGCCAGCATGTAACGGGCCGCTGCGCGGTTTACACTCGCGGTCTTCATTCGGAAAACTCCTTGCTCGCAAATCATCAGTAGGTCCAGCGCATACTGACCCGGTAACTGCGTCCAGCCTCGTAATAACCCTCTTCATAGGCATAGAGCTTGTCAGTGAGGTTGTTAACGCCAATCTCGGCGCGCCATTGCGGTGTAAGCTGCCAGGCGGCCTTGAGCTGCGCGCTCACAAAACCCCTGGCCACCCGGTCTCCCATGGTATTGCTGTAGCGATCGCTGTTGTACTGGAGACCAGCGGTAAAATCCCAATTGCCCGGCTGGTAACTCAGGTAGCTAAAGGCACTGTGTTGCGGTGTATCCAGCGGCTTGAGCTCGGGGCTGTTATCGTTGTCCCGGTCCAGGTAGGTATAGTTGATGTGATACTCCCACACACCATTGAGACTGAGGGTCAACTGGCCTTCCACCCCCTGGATGGACATCTGGCCGATATTGCGCAGCTGGGAACAGG
>JBKDZQ010000522.1:0-1948 GCA_047971325.1 Parahaliea sp. | reverse complement strand
GGAGTGGCGGCACCAGAAACTGGGATCTGCCAGATTGGGTCTGGCTGAATCCAGAGAAGAATCGTGACGACCTGGAGGTCGTCGCGTAGATGAACGCGACAACTATGTTGACAAACTGCGCGTGTTCCAGCGCCCAGTCACGCAGGGCATAGAACAGCTTGTTGAAATGCTCAGGCTCCGGTACGGACCACGCCAGATGGTTGATGGCCACCAGACTGACCACGATACCCGCGGCGTCGGTGGACAGCTTACCCTCGAAGCAGTTGCCCTCACAGACCACCTGGATGTGACTGTCCGACAGGGCAGGGGAGAGGTAGCAGCCGCCGTTGGACAGCTCCCACATATCCCACATGCCGCCGTGATAGTCGGGGCACAGTCGGTCCATGGTCTGGAAGATCATCGCTTCCAGTTGCAGGAAGTACTGACCTGCATACTTGGGAAAAAACCCGGGACGCTGATCATCACGGACAATGCTGCGAATGATCGGCGGGTCCTCGTGGATTTCCCCAAACCGGGTAGGCTTCGTCGCATAAAAAACAACCTTCTGCTGTACAGACATGGATCAATCTCCTTGGCATCGAATGATCCGCTGAAGCCTTCTCCCGTGGGGCAAGGCCCCAACGGGTAATGCGGATGAACCGCAACTCAATGCTGCCGAGGGCAGCGATCAAGTAGCTTCAAGATCAAGTGCTGGTGGTTTGCTGTCAATGGAAGATTTTGCACCGGCCTGCGGGAAACAGCGGCTAGCGCCATTTCCAGCGCATTTTGGTGCCGGTGCACAGCGGAGAGCAGGGGCTTTGCAAGAGTTGTCTATTCTTCCTGACGTGGGACACTTGGAGGTATCGCGGCCAGGTAGGCTCCGTATTTATTTCAGTGGAGGTGTAGTGTGCCAGCAGGTACTGAGGAAAGCAGCAACCGTGAGCGGGTCCTGGAGATGTTCGAGGAAGAGGCCTTTCTGCGCAGCCAGTTGACGGTAGCCGAGTCGGATTACCGTGATTCCGTGCGTGCGCTGGTCACGTTGGCCCAGGGGGATACCAGTGGTAGTCGCACGGCGGCACAGGTCCTGTTGTCCCTCTATGATCGCAGCGAGTGGCATATGGATCTGACCGATCTTGGCGTGCTGGATTGGGGCTATCTGCAGCACGCGCTGATCGTCATCCGTGGACGCATGGTGCTGGGGCAGAGCGTTGAGGCGGTGATAGACGATGGCGATCAGGTATTCAGGCGCCTTTGCGAGCTGTGGGCAAATTTACGAAATGATCGGCGCCACGCGAAACGGTACGACGGCTGATGTGCGGAAGGCTCAACCAGCACCCTGATCACGCCCACTCCTGGCGAGAGTACCGCGGCTTTCTGGAGTTGGAGATCCCTCGCATCAATGTGGCACCCACGGAGTCGTTGGCGCTGATCCGGGAAGGCCGGGTCGATCTGGCCCGCTGGTGGCTGACGCCGAGTTGGTCAGACGGCCCCAGCCAGAAATACAGTATGTTCAATGCTCGCAGTGAAAAGCTCACGCAGTCGTCCGCGTTCCGGGGGCCTTTCAAGTCACAGCGGGGCATTGTGCCGATGAGCAGTTTCATCGAGTGGCGCACCTCAGACGGTAAGAAGCAGCCCTGGTCGATTCACAGGGAAGGCGAAACTCTCTACGCGGCTGCCCTGTGGGACGAATGGCGGGGGGAATCCGAGCCCCTGCTGTCCTGCGCCATCGTTACCACCGCAGCGGCGAAGCCCTTTGAGCCGTGGCATCACCGGATGCCGGTGCTGCTGGAAGGCGAAGAGGTCGAGCGCTGGCTGGATAACAGCGCTGCTATTACTGCAGATGATCCGGTGTTTGCCCCTCGCCTCAAGTTTGCCTGGAAAGTTACCCCCTTGCCGACTGCGGTGGGCAATGCCCGCAACAAATCACCCGAGCTCATGGAGCCTGTCGGCGACGCTGTCGAACTGGATG
>JBKDZQ010000521.1:0-2036 GCA_047971325.1 Parahaliea sp. | reverse complement strand
AATACTTCGGGTGACGGTGCGGCGAGCCGCAGAGTGGGGCTGGGCTATCATCCAGATTTACCAGACATGCGTGACTTTGTACTGGGTGCTTCGAAAAGTAGTTGGAATTCGCACTTGAATTCAGTTGTCAGCGATGTGATAGACAGTATAAAAGAGGCCAATGCGAGGTTAGAGTTAGCAGCGCAGAAGAAGAACCCGACAAAGAAGGCCGTGAATGAAGCGCAAAGAGAATTCGCTTCGTATCTGAAGGGGGATCCACACGCCGACCCTCTGCCGCAAAAGCACGATTTGAGATTAACCGGGCACTTTACTCCAGTGGAGGATCAGGGTGAGCTCGGTTCGTGTACGGCGCAGGCGGTTATCGGGTTGGTGGAATATTTAATGCGTGCTGGTGGTGACCTTCAACCGGACATGTCTCGCTTGTTTCTTTATAAAACGAGTCGGAAATTATTGGGTTGGAATGGTGATACCGGCGCTTATCTTCGTACCACTATCAAAGCAATGGCTTTGTTCGGTGTGCCGCCGGAAAGCGAAAACCCCTATATTGAGGATCAGTTTGATGCCGAGCCGGATGCCTACCTCTTTGCTTTTGCACAGAACTTCAAGGCTAGTGTTTATGCACGACTCGATGGCTACGGCTCAAATACTAACGGCGTGGAAACTCTGGATAGGGTAAAACGCGCATTGCTGGACGGATTTCCCGTTACTTTCGGTTTTCCTGTCTACTCATCAATTGATTCCACAGGCCCAAGCACTGGTTATGTCATTCCGATACCTCGACCTTCTGATCGTGTCGAGGGAGGGCATGCCGTTCTCGCTGTGGGGTATGACGACAATATTGAATGTGGAACAGGTGTGGACGGGAGGCCAGCGAAAGGAGCGCTGATTATCCGCAATTCCTGGGGCGCTGAATGGGGAATGGAAGGCTACGCCTATTTCCCTTATGAATATGTTGAGCAACAATGGGCCGTCGATTTCTGGACGATCTTTAATCGTAAATGGCTAAAGCTCGAAAATTTCGCGTAACGGGCTATTGAATATCCGCTTGCGTTACTTCTGCTACACAGAGAAAAGGCTATTCGGTCGTTTGTTATATAAGCTTCGACATATAGCCTGTTTTTACCTTGCAGAAATTCCTTGTGGCCAGCCTGCTTACGCCTCAGTCCCCAGCGACGCCAGCATCGCATACAAGGGATCATCCGGTTTCTTGCCGGATAGCTGCTCTGCAGGTGTCTTGTCCAGCAAACTGCTGGCCGGCCGGTTGATGGTTGAATAGTCGCTGAGGCCGTGGCGGTGGGCGATTTTCCACAGGCCATCCCGCCGCTCGAAGCGGTCCAGGTAGCGGCCCTTGATGAACATGTCTTCCAGTCCTTCCCCGTCGTCGGTGCGCGGGCGTCGGTGGTGGGCGAGGAAGTAGCATTCACACACTGCGCGATCGCCCTTCAGATCGATAGTTTCGTTGGTGATGATGTGGGTCATCGCCAGCACTGACGCGGTGCCCTTCAGGCCGCCGCCGATGAAGTCGCTGGATTTGCCCTTGAAACCGCCGTGTTCATGGGTGGAGTCGGGCCAGAAGCAGGAGCGCAGCGCCTCTTCGTCGCGGCGGTCCCAGCCCCGGGCATAGAGGTTGAGCACGCGCTTGATCTGGATATGGGCGTCGGCAATCGCCTGGCCGGCGGCCAGCGCGTCGATTTTCTGTGCCAGTTCGTCTGTTGCCGGGGCCGTGGCGGCGGCTGCCCTGGCCGCCACGCCAAGGCCCAGCAGGGCCAGGGGAGCCGAGATCAGGGTGCCCAGAGCCCTTCTGCGGCTGCCGGAGTCGTTAGGGTTTGCCATGGTGTTCGTCCTGTTGTCCGTGTGCTTGCCGGTTGGGATTCGCCCGTTCAGTCGGCTGCCGTGCTCAGCAGGTCCTGCAACTGGTTGAGGAAGGTCAGCTGCTGGGCGGCCGACTCGCCGTGCAGGTTCAGCGATACCCGCTGGGCGCCGAAGTCCCGGCGGCGGCGGATCTCGTCCAGTACTTTCGGGTCGGTGGGGTCGTC
>JBKDZQ010000520.1:0-5261 GCA_047971325.1 Parahaliea sp. | reverse complement strand
ATGGCCTCCGGCTCCGGCGGCGGCAGCGCCACCACCCGCTGGCTGCGTTCCAGATGCAGGCGCTCGCGGCGACCAGCGGATACCAGGACACCGCCATCGGGCTCCACCTGCTCCACTTCCCAGCCCTTGACCTGCTCGCCCACATGGACGCGCTGCTGCTGGCCGTCGACCGTGACGATCAACCCGGCGAGCTCGCCGCTGCCGAAAGTGCCCAGCAGCTTGACCCCCTGCACACCCTTGTCACCCACTTCCGCGCTGTCTTGTGGCGGCCTGTCTTCCTCCGCCACCGTCAGCGCAAGGGGCCGGCGCGACTCCCAGAACAACGGCCGCGCCCGCACTTCCGCGCTCTGCCGGGCGCTCACCACGCCCCGGGCCTGTACCAGGCTGTCCGCCAGCGAACCCTCCGCCGGATAGACCGGCTCCGGCGAGGGGCTGCGCAGCACGCCCAGCGCAAACCAGGCCAGCTGCAGCAACAGCAGTACAGACAGCACCAGCACGGCCAGTTCAAAGCGTCGCTCGACCCGCAGGGGCGGCGTCGGCACGCGGTAGCGTTCGCGCAAGCGGGCCAGCGGCTTCATTGTGCCTTCCTCAGGGCCAGGATCTGCAGGGTCACCGTCATCTCCTGCACCTCCGGCTGGTTGCCACGCCGCTGGCGGCTGGGCCGGATGTCCATCTGTTCCACCAGCAGCAGCGGACGGAAAGCGGCGATATCCGCCAACGCGCCGTCCAGCTGGGGGAGGTCGCCAGTGGCTACCAGCTTGACCGCCAGGCGGTCGAAGCCCTGGAAATCCTCGATCGGCAGAATCTGGCTGTTGGCCACGTTCATGCCGGCGTCGGCGAGGATACCGCGCACACTGGACTGCAGCGCCGCCGACACCGACGCGCGATCATCGGAGGGCGAGTAGACCAGCTCGGACACTTCCGAGGCCACCCGTTCGGCAGACTGGCGCAGGTCCTCCTCCCGTTGCAGCAAGCCCTCCAGGCGAGCGATGCGCGGCTCCAGACGCTGCACTTCCTGGCGGTACTCGCCGCGCAGGCCCAGCAGGCCCAGCAGCAGGTAGCACAGCAGCAACACTGGCAGCAGTACGGTGGCCACCACCATCACGCCCTGACGGGGGAAGCGCCGCAGCCAGTTCACGAGCCGGCCCCCGTGCCGACGCGGATATCCAGGTAGAACTGCTCCAGGTTGGTGTTGCCGACCCGGGTGATGGCCTGGGGTGAGGTGACCTCGGCGTAGTGCGGCTCGGCGGTCAGTTTTTCCAGCACACTGGCGGCATCCACCGCCCGGCCGCGCAGCCGGATGCTGTCGCCGTGAATATTCAGCTGGGTGACATGGGCGTCGTCGCCGAGCAAGCGGGTCAGGCGCGCCAGTTCCACATGGGGGCTGGGGTAGGTTCTGGACAGGGTATTGAGCGAGTCGACGGTTTCATTGGCCGCCAACAGCGCGGTCCTTAACTGCGCGGCATCGCCGGCCTCGGCCCTCAGGCGCTCGTTCAGGGCCTGGTACTGCCGCATTTCCACGTACTGGCCCGCCACCGCCAGCGCCAGTATCGCCACTACCGCCACTGCCGCCAGGGCACCCCAGCCGGCCAGGCGCAGCAGGCGCCGGCGGTAGCGTGCCAGACGGTCTTCCTCGCCGAAGCCGCGCAGCACCAGCGCTTGCCGCCCGCCCGCCGGCTGGGCCCAGACCTCGCACTGGCGCGGGTCGTGCACATCGTAGTGACTGCCCAGGTAGCGCATGGTGGCACTGGTGGAGACGATGGCCAGGCACACCTGGCAGTGGGTGTCGCTGCGCTCGCCCCGCAACCAGCCGTAGCGGGTATCGTCGGCGGGGAAGGGGCTGTTGGCGTGCACTTCCAGGGCCAGTACCGAGGGCAGGCTGGAGTCCGCTGCCAGCGGAATATTCAGCTGGCGCAGCAGCACCAGTTCATCGGGCAGCAGCAGTGCCCGGCATTCGGCCTCCTGCTGCGCCACCACCGCGCCGGCCTGATAGAAGGTATCGCCCTGCCCGGCCCCCGACAGCCGGACTACGCCGTCCAGGGCCGGGCGCAGAGGCGATTGCTCGCCCCACAGGAACTCGGCCCAGGCCTGCCTCCAGTCCCGGCCCAAGTGCTGCATGTCAAAGCCAAACAGCTGCCATTTATTGCTGTGATCGAGCATTAGTCCCCGTTTCCTGACCCGGCGCCGACCACGCGGGGCGCCTCTGTACGCACATAGCTCCAGGGCAACGCCGAATGCCCGCCCCCCCCCTGGAGACTGACCCAGCGCCGTCGCAGCCAGATATTGTCGCCGTAGCTTACCATGGCATCGACCCGGAACAGGTTTTCGGCGGCCGCCAGGCGGGCCAGCGCCTCGCCGCCGCCAGCGCGGTCCCGCTGCCCGAGAATGGCGGTGGCGCGGGCGCTGTCCAGCTCGCTGAGGGCATCGAGCATGCCGGTGGACGCCATATCCCAGCGCAGCGCCCGCGAGCCGGCCTCCACCGCGCGAATGTCGTCGCGCACGGCATCGAGCAGGGTGCGGCTGAAGCCGGGCACCCTGAGCAAATCCTCGGGCGCCACCTGCTGCGGCAGGCCACCGGTGCGGCGCGAGCGCAACTGTACCACCGCCTCGGCCAGACGCCGAGCCTCGCCACCATCGAGGCCGCCCCGCACCCGGAACAGGGCGGCCAGCAATTCCAGTGGCGCCGAGCGAATATCCACCAGCCCGGAGGCCGGTACCAGAGCTACCCGCACCGGCACCCCGCCCAGCCGGAAACTGCCGGACAGGACCCGCGCCGTGTCCCCGGCATCGCCGCGGGCAGCGAAGTAGCGGGCCAGCATCAGTTGCATGGCACCATCCCCCGCGGCCTCGGCCTTGGCCTGCGCCACATGGGACTGGGCGAGCCTGATATCGGTGCGTCCCAGCGCCACGATGCCGGCCACCAGCAGGGACATGGCCGCCACGAACCACACCACGATGGCCAGCGCCACCCCGCGCTGCCGGCCCGCTGCGCCCCTCATACCGAGCCCAGCTACCATGGCAGCCGCATCACCAGCTCCGGCCAGTAGCGGTCCCGGGTCTTGATGTGCAGGCGCACCAGCGCCGGCGGGTTGCCGGGTTGCCATTGCTCCACCCAGTCGCCGGCGAAATCGGGACGAAAGGCCAGGGAAAAGTCCTGCACGCCCTGCACCAGCTGGCGCGAATACGCCGCGGACCAGTCCAGGTTCTGGTTGTCGTCGGCAGGCTCCCGCCACAGCAGCTGGAGGCTGTCGCCGCGCCGCACCAGTTTCAGCAGGTAGGTGCCACCGAAGGACTCGCCAAACAGCACGCTGGCCTTCCATACCATGGTGCCCGCCGTGCCCTCGAAATAGGCGCTGCCACCGCCATCACCACCCAGCGACAGGCCCTCGTTGAACTGCCCCTGTACCGTCGCGCCGACCTGGGCGCGCAGGAAGCTGCTGACGGTACGTACCTCATCGATGCGCTCCACCATGCGGTCCATGGCCATTTGTGTGTTGGCGAAGCTGCGCACGGCGGTCACCGTGGCCAGCATGATCAGCGACAACACCGCCAGCGCGACCACGACCTCCACCAGGGTGAAACCCCGCTGCGGCCCGCCCTGCCCCGGCACCGGCATCACCGGGACTCCCGGTGGGTCTCGACCACCGAATCCAGGACCACGCTGCGCGTTTTCGCGCCGTCCGCCCAGGCCACCTCGACGGTGATGGCCTGCAGCAAGTCCTCCACCAAACCCGCCGCCTGCGGCGGGAGCGATTGGGTGGCGACCGACCAGCGAAACTCGCCAGCGGTCTCGCCCCGCAGCCGCAGGCCGCCGGCTGGCGCCTGGGCCGAGTCCGCCAGCAGCGAGCGCGCCAGTTCCACCGCGTAGGCGTAGCGCTCGTCGCTGCGCAGGTTGCGGGTGGCGCCGGTGCTGGCCTGGTAGAGGGCGCCCAGCGACAGGCTCAGCACCACCAGCGCCACCAGCACTTCCAGCAGGGAGAAACCGCGCGCACCAGCGGCTCGCGGCCGGGCGGTCCGCATTGCCGCACCCCAGTTTGTCCGGCCGCAACCCAGCCGGCGGTGCAGCGGCTGGCTAGGGAAGCGCATACACTTCCTGAGACAGGTCGCCCAGCAACCAGTCCACCTGAATTTTCACGCCCCGACCGCCAGGGCTTTCAACATCCACGGCACCACCGGAGGCGCCACCCTCGGGGTAGAAGCGAATGACACCGGCACCCTCACGCTCACGGTTGAGTTCCCGCGCGGAGCGCACCGCCAGCTTCACACCAGCAGGTAGCTGACGGACCTTGCCGGCCAGCCGCAACTGGCGCCGCTCGGGCACGATTTCCACATCCTGGGCGCGGCCACTGATCAGCGCCTGGTAGCGCGCCGTTGACAGTACCGCAACCACCTCGCGCACCGCATCCCGGTAGCGCATGGCATCGTACATGCGCACCGAGGCCGGCACCGCCAGCGCCATCAGCAGGGCGGCCACGGCCAGCGCCGCCATCAGCTCCACCAGGGTAAAGCCGGCGGCGGTTCGGACCGCGCGCGAACAGGGCAAGCCGCGCAAGGGGGAGGCCGGCTAGCGCCAGTTCCCCACATCCGTGTCTTCCCCCTCGCCGCCGGGCACACCGTTCTGGCCGTAGGTGAAAATGTCCAGCTCGCCTTTGTCACCGGGGTATTTGTACTGGTAGTCGCGGTTCCAGGGGTCCAGCGGCACCTCGCTGGACTTCAGGTAGGGGCCGTTCCAGCCCGCGGCGCTGCCGGGCTTGCGCACCAGCGCCTCCAACCCTTCATCGGTGGAGGGGAAGTGCCCCACATCCAGCTTGTACATCTCCAGTGACTGCTCCAGGTCGCGGATCTGGATGCCCGCGGTCTTGGTCTTGGCGCCACCGAGCTGGTTGAGCACCCGGGGGCCCACCAGGCTGATCAGCAGGCCGAGGATGGCCAGCACCACCAGCAGTTCCATCAGGGTGAAGCCGCGCTGGCGGCGCTGTTGCGGGGAGTTACGTGTCATCGGGGTCACCTTGCAAAGCATAAAAAACAATTCTATTCACAATACACTGAGCCAAGGCTCACTGCCGCACGAGGCCGCTGGTTCTGGCCCCGGTTGTCGAGACCGTAAGCGACATGGATGTCGCGCTCGAGCCCCATGGAAGGGTTCACGGCGTGTCTCGACAACCGGGGCCAGAACCGGCGGCCGGGTTGAATGCCTCTTGACTCAGTGCCATTCACTCTTTTAATACCTACTCAAGCCGCCAGATCATTCACCGACAGTA
>JBKDZQ010000519.1:0-2974 GCA_047971325.1 Parahaliea sp. | reverse complement strand
CAATTTCTGTTACACCGGGAGGAACCATGGAACTCGAAGGCCGCGAACTCAGGAATGCGCTGGGGCGTTTTGCCACTGGCGTCTGCCTGATTACCACCACCACCCAGGAGCGCCTGCCCATCGGCATGACCGCCAATTCCTTTGCCGCCGTGTCGCTGGACCCGCCACTGGTACTGTGGAGCCTGCAAAATGGCTCCGATGTCTATCGCGAATACGCCGCCGCCCGCTCTTTCAGTATCAACGTGCTGTCCCGCGAACAGACAGCCCTGGCCAGCCAGTCCGCGCGCAAGGGAGGGCATGCCCTGCAGCAGGAGCACTTCCGCCTGGGCAAATACGGTGCGCCGATGATCCGCAATGCCCTGGTGACCTTCGAATGTGAGCTGGACGCCACCCACTCCGGCGGTGACCACCTGATCATCGTCGGCCGGGTCAAGCACATGAGCCACCGCCCCACCGGCAAGCCCCTGCTGTTTTACAGCGGCGGCTATGGTGAATTGCATTGAGGCCCGGCGCCGTGGGCCTGCCCCGGCACTGTCGGTTTTAGGGGTAAGTGTCTATACTGGTTGCTTTGCAAATCGTTCACCGAACCATGAATTTCTGCACCAGCTGTGGCAGCGAAGTGACGCTGCGAATCCCCGAGGGCGATGACCGGGAACGCTATGTCTGCGTGTCCTGCCAGGCCATTCACTACACCAATCCGCGGGTGATCGTCGGCTGTCTGCCGGTGCACGAGGGCAGGGTGCTGCTGTGTCGCCGGGCCATTGAGCCGCGGCGCAATTACTGGACCCTGCCCGCCGGTTTCATGGAAAATGGCGAAACCAGCGCCGCTGGCGCGGCGCGGGAAACCTGGGAGGAGGCACGGGCGCGGGCGCAGCAGCTGGAGCTCTACCGTATTTTCGATGTGCCCCATATCAGCCAGCTCTACATGTTCTATCGATGCGGCATCGCCGGCGGTGAATTTGGCGCCGGGCCGGAAAGTATCGAGTCGGCGCTGTTCGCAGAGGCCGACATTCCCTGGGAAGACATCGCCTTCCCGGTGGTCCACAAAGCCCTGAAGGAGTATTTTGAGGACAGCCGCCAGGGCCTCTACCAGGTGCGGGTATCGGCCATTGAACGCCGGCGTCCGGCAGGTGGCTGACTACAGCGTCAGGATACGCCGCAACAGACCATCGTCCCGCCGTTGCTGCTCCCGCAGGCGCAGTATTTCTCCAAGCGGGCCTTCGATTTGCGCGGCGACGGCGCTGTGGACCTGCTTGCGCTGGCTTTTGCCCGGCACTTTGCCGCTGTGGGCGGACAGGTCGATGGGTTCGCCAAAACCGTAGTGTTCCTTCTGCAGTTCGCAGATGGCAGCGGCGGGATCTACCGCCTCGTGGGCGCCGCCGGGAAATGCCAGCAGGTCTTCGCCGGCCTCCATCAGCGCTTCGCAGACCACCGGGTTTCCCGCATACTGGTTTTGTGCCCAGTATAGTCGCTATTAGCCGCCCAGCAGTCGACCCAGGCCCCGTTGCCGCAAGGCTTCCTGCAGCAGTTCGCGAATTTCAATCGCGTCCTCCATCTCCAGCACCTGCTGGGCGAGATTGGCGGCATCGGCGGCGGCGATGGAGCGCAGCAACCACTTGATGCGCGGAATCTTGGAGGCGCTCATACTGAGGGTGCGAATGCCCAGGCCGGCCAGCACCAGCACCGCCGCCGGGTCGGAGGCCATTTCGCCACACAGGCTGAGGGGCAGGCCGACCTCGCCGGCAATGCGGGTAGTGCGCGCCACTTCCCGCAGCACTGCCGGGTGCAGGTGATCGTAGGCGGCGGCCACGCGCGGATTGTTGCGGTCCAGCGCCAGCAGGTACTGGCTGAGATCGTTGGAGCCGATGGAGATGAAATCGATACGTGAGGCCCAGATGGGCAGCAGGGAGACTGCCGCCGGCACTTCCACCATGATGCCCACCGGCGGGCGGCGCACCGCCTGCCCCTCCTCGGCGAGCTGGATGAGGGCGTCATCCAGCAGGTTGCGCAGGCTGTCGATTTCGCGGGTGTTGCTGACCATCGGCAGCAGGATCTGCAGGTTGTCGCGCTCGCCGGCGGCGCGCAGCATGGCCCGCAACTGGGTCATCAGCAGGGAGCTGTTGTCCAGGCAGAAGCGAATGCCGCGCCAGCCCAGGGCGGGGTTTTCCTCCTCGATGGGGAAGTAGGGCAGGGGCTTGTCGCCGCCGATATCGAGGGTGCGCATGTACACTGGCCTGCCGGCATAGGCGTTGAGCACCTGGCGGTAGGTGTTCTCCTGTTCGTCCTCCGAGGGGAAGGTCTCCGACAGCATGAAGGGCATCTCGGTGCGGTACAGCCCGACCCCCTCGGCGCCATTGGCGATGCCGGGGGAAATGTCCGCCAGCAGGCCGGTATTGGAGAACAGCCGCACCCGTTCGCCATCAATGGTGGTGGCGGGCTCGTGCACCAGCTCCGCCAGCTCGCCCTTGAGATTCTGCTCGGCCTGCAGCAGGCGCCGGAATTCCCGCTTGATGGAAGGGGTCGGATTGAGAATGACCTGGCCGATGTTGCCGTCGACGATAACGCGGTCACCGTCGTGGAGCGGCTTGACGGCGCCGGTACCCATCACCGCGGGTATGCCCAGGGCGTTGGCCAGTACCGCGGTGTGGGACAGGGCCGAACCCTCGAAACAGACGATGCCCTGCAGCCGGTCCGGTTCGCAGGAGGCGATGTCGGATACGCTGACCTTGCTGCCCACCAGTACCAGCGGACCCTCGATATCCGGGGCGGGACTGCTGTCCTTCCCGTTCCAGGCGGAATAGAGTTTATTGCCCAGGTGCAGGATGTCCTCGTGGCGGGCCCGCAGGTAGGGATCGTCCATGGCAAGAAAAATTTCAGCGTAGTGTTTTACCGTCTGGCGCAGGGCGCCGGGCAGCCACTGGCCGGCGCGGATGCGCTGCGCCACACCTTCGCGCAACTGGTTGTCCGCCAGCAG
>JBKDZQ010000518.1:0-2051 GCA_047971325.1 Parahaliea sp. | reverse complement strand
CTGAAGCAGCCCGCCAGGGCCCGCACCAGCAGGGTCTTGCCCAGGCCCGGCACCCCCTCCAGCAGCACATGGCCGCCGGCCAGCAGGGCGATCACCACCTGGTCCACCACTTCCTGCTGGCCGATCAGCACGCCATTGAGCCTGGCGCGGAGCTGGTCGACGGCGCCCTGGGCGCCACGGTCACCGGTCTCGGTCATAAGGTTTCTCCCAGTGTTTTCAAAACTCGTACCCGCGCCGCAAAGTCATCCGGCGAAGTGTCTGCCGCGGCGCTCAGGGCCTGCTCGATGTCCCGCTCCGGCAATCCGCTGAGCCGGCCCAGCGCTTCCACCTGGGCGACGCTGTCCAGTGTCGCGAAATGCGGGATGCGACGGCTGGCCCTCTCACGCAGGGCGTCCGCCAGGGGCTGCAGCAGGCGGGTGCTGTCGCCCTGCTGCCAGAGGTAGTTGGCGCTGCTGCGCAGGTGTTCTTCGATGCCCCGACGCTCGCTCTCCGGCGCCTCGATCACCGGCCCGAAACGCCGCCCCACCGCCCACAGGGCAGCCAGCAGCAAGGCCAGGGCGGCGACCACCGCTTCCGGCAGGTGCTGCCACAGCAGTCGCCACAGGCCCGGCGAGCGCGACCCGTGCAGCAACAGCACCGCACTGGAATCCCGCGACAACAGCCACAGCAGATAGGCGTGGTCGTGATCGCCGATGGCGGCATTGTCAAAGGGATCGCTGCCGCCGAGCAGGGTGAGCATGCCCTGCCCCACCTGGAACTGCATGAAATGCACGCCGTGCCGGCTGCCCGCGTAGTAGAACGGCGCATACGCATAGCCCCAGTTTTCCATCGGCGCGGCGTCTTCGCTGGCGTCTTCGTCTTCGTCAACAAACAATGCAGGATGGTACAGGTCGGTATGGGTTCCAAGGTCCAGCACCAGCTCGCGGTCGACACCATCGAATGCCAGCCGGGTCAGATCGGCATTGTTTTCCGGCGGCTGGATTTCCACCGCGGCGCTCGTACCACTACCATTCTCCTGCAACTCGCGGTTGTACTTGCGCAGCGCCTCGGACAGTGAGGTGTCCGCAGCCTCTTCGCCAGCGTCACTGTCCGCGGTCGGGCCGGCGCTGTCCGCCACCGGTGGCGGCGCCGCCTCGGTTTCAGCTTCGGCCTGCGTCTCGCAATCGCAGGTGGCGGCAAAGACCTCGACACCGAAGGTGTCCAGCAGCGGATTGTGCTCCTCGTCGGCCGTGACCGCGAGGATCAGGTGGCCACCCTCTGCCATCCAGCCGGTCAGGCGGTCGGCCTGGGAGGCGGTCAGCACGCTGTCCGCTTCACTGACATACACGGTACCACCGGCGGGAAAGTCGGTTTGCAGCGTCAGTTGCTCGCGGCTCTCGGCCTGCTCGCCGACCCGCTGCAGAAAATGGCGCGCGGCGAGCAGCGGGTCGCGGTAGGCCTCCTGTTCCCAGCCCCTTTCCTCCTCTACCCGCTGCGGTTCGAACAGGGTGAAAAAGGCCGCGACCAGCAGCGCGACCGGGACCAGCACGGCGAGGGCATAACGGCTACCCACGGCCGAACAACTCCCGCCACTGCCGGCAGAGGTCTTCCACCAAGGCCTGCTCCGGCTCGATGTGACCATAGGCCAGGCGCATCCAGCCCTGAGTCAGGCGGTTGAAGAAACCCGACAGCTCGCCAGTGCTGTCCGCCGTTACCAGTGCGGCACATTCCAGTTCCGTGAGGTCGCCAGTAAAGGGAACTCCCCAGCGGTGCAACAACTGCGCCAGCGTAGAGCGGTAGAGCAGGGCGAGGGCGGCGCGGTGCTCGCCGGCCCGCCACAGTGCGCTGACCTCCGCCGGCACATCCGCCGGCAGGCTCTCCCGGGTGACGGCCATGCCAAATAGCTGCTCCGGGGGTGGCTGCGGGTCCTGGCGCCCTGCCTTCGTACCGCTTGCCCAGTTGCGCAGCGTGTCCCGGTAGCGCAATAGGAGGTACAGTACCAGGGCCAACAGCACCGCGATCACCAGGGTGCGCAAGACACCGGCCAGCGCTGTCGCCTGCCCGCTGCGGCC
>JBKDZQ010000517.1:0-2754 GCA_047971325.1 Parahaliea sp. | reverse complement strand
CTGCTGGCGGAGCGGGCCCACAAGCGGGGCCTCGCGGTGCTGGTGCGCCAGCTTGGGGACTCCGCGGGCATCGGCGGCGATGCCCTGCGCGCCCGGCAACAGGCGCTGGCCAGCGGGGTGGTGGTGAAGCCCTGGCAGGCGGGTGCGCTCGAACCCCGCGGTGTGCTGGTGGACGCCCTGCTGGGTACCGGTCTTGGTGGCGAGGTGCGCCCGGCCCAGCGGGAGGCCATCGAGGCGATCAACGCCAGTGGCCTGCCGGTACTGGCGCTGGATATTCCCTCCGGACTGTGCGCCGACAGCGGGCGGATACTGGGGAGCGCGGTGCGCGCCGCGGTCACGGTGACCTTTATCAGCGCCAAGCGCGGCCTGTACACCGGCCGCGGCCCCGATTACTGCGGCGAGCTGCGGCTGGCGAGCCTGGAAGTGCCGGCGGCTGCCTGTGCGGCGGTGCCTCCTTCCTGCCGCCAGCTGGTACTGGCACCCCTGCTGGCGGCGCTGCCGCCGCGAGCGGTAGATGGCCACAAGGGGCGCTATGGCAGGGTGCTGGTGGTGGGGGGCGATCACGGCCTGGGCGGCGCCACCCTGCTGGCAGCCGAGGCCGCCCTGCGCTGCGGTGCCGGGCTGGTGTCCGCCGCCACCCGCGCCGAACATGTGCCCGCCCTGCTGGCGCGCCGCCCCGAGGTGATGGCCAGCGCGGTGAGCGGTGGCCAGCCGCTGGCGGCGCTGGTGGCCGCCGCCGACGTGCTGGCCCTGGGGCCGGGGCTGGGCCGGTCGAGCTGGTCGGAACAGTTGTTTCGGGCGGCCTGCGATCAGCCCGGTGGCGGCAGCGGGCCGGCGCTGGTGGTGGATGCCGATGCCCTCAACCTGTTGGCGCAGGGTGTCGGTGGCGTGGCGCTGGGGCGGGACAACTGGGTGCTGACCCCCCACCCGGGGGAGGCCGCCCGCCTGCTGGCAATCGACACCGCCAGCGTTCAGGCCGACCGCTTCGCCGCGGTGCGCGCCCTGCAAGCCCGCTACGGCGGGGTGGCGGTGCTCAAGGGCAACGGCACCCTGATTTGCGATGGCGTGCAGCTGCTGCTCAGTGACTACGGCAACCCCGGCATGGCCAGCGGTGGCATGGGCGATGTGCTCAGCGGGGTGATTGCCGCCCTGCTGGCCCAGGGCTTGCCCGCCTTGCTGGCGACGGCCCTGGGGGTGTGCCTGCACGGCCGGGCGGCGGATATCGCCGCGGCCGACGGCCAGCGCGGGTTGCTGGCCAGCGATCTGCTGGCGCCGATGCGGACTTTGCTGGGATGAGCGAACCGTGGCAGGTGGTGGCCGCTACCGAAGCGGATATGGTCGCCCTGGGTGGGGCACTGGGGCGGGCCCTGCAGCCCGGCCTGGTGGTCTCTCTGGAGGGTGACCTGGGGATGGGCAAGACCACCTTCAGTCGCGGACTGATCCAGGGGCTCGGCCACCGGGGGGCGGTGAAGAGCCCCACCTACACCCTGGTGGAACCCTACGCGCTGGCGGACCTGGAGCTCTACCATTTCGACCTCTACCGCCTGGGCGACCCGGAGGAACTGGAGTTCATGGGGGCGCGCGACTATTTTCGCCCGGAGGTGGTATGCCTGGTGGAATGGCCACAACGGGGGCATGGGGTTTTGCCCCCGGCCGATATAGGGATTACCATAGAGGCCGCAGGGTCGGGGCGCCGGCTCGCGGCGGGCGCGGCCACGGCATTGGGGAATGCGGTGCTGGCGCAGTGGCGGCGGGCCTCCCGGCGACAGCGGTGACGCTTGGAAAGACAGCAGTAAAGACGATTGGGCAGGAGTGATATGGGCTGGGCGAGCCGGACCCTCGGGGTTCTGTGGTGCCTGATGGTGACTTTCGCCGGTGCGGCGGAGGTGGAGGAGGTGCGCCTGTGGCGCGCGCCGGACCATACCCGTGTGGTGTTCGACCTCGACGGTCCCGCTGAACACCGGCTGATCACCCTCGACAACCCGTCCCGCATCGTGGTCGACATCCCCAACACCCGGCTGAAGTCCAGGCTGGCCACGCCGCAGCTCGGCAGTACCCCCATCCGCGCCATGCGCTACGGGGTTCGCAATGGTCGCGACCTGCGGGTGGTGTTCGACATGGGCGCGCCGGTCGACCCGCGCAGTTTTGCCCTCAAGGCCAATGAGCGCATGGGCGACCGTCTGGTGCTGGATCTCTACGATCGGGTCGTCGCCCGTCACACGCCCGTGGTCAAAAAATCCCTCGACGCCAATGACCGCCGGGACATCGTGGTGGCGATCGACGCCGGCCATGGGGGCGACGATCCGGGCGCCACCGGCCCCAACAAGCTGCGGGAAAAGGACGTGGTACTGTCCATTGCCCGCGAACTCCACCGGCTGTTCGAGGCCGACGCGGGCTTCAGGCCGACGCTGATTCGCGACGGCGACTATTACATCAGGCTGGATCGGCGCCCCGGGCTGGCCCGCCAGCGCCAAGCCGACCTGTTCGTCTCCATCCATGCCGACGCCTTCACCCGGCCCCAGGCCAACGGTGCCTCGGTGTACGCGCTGTCCACCAGAGGCGCCACCAGTACCGCCGCCAGCTACCTGGCCAAGCGCGAGAACGCCGCCGATCTGGTGGGCGGGGTCAGCCTGTCCGACAAGGACGATATGCTGGCCGGAGTGCTGGCGGACCTGTCCATGACCTCCACCCTGGACACCAGCCTGAAACTCGGTGCCCGGGTGCTGTCGCAGATGGGTCGGGTAACCCACCTGC
>JBKDZQ010000516.1:0-3920 GCA_047971325.1 Parahaliea sp. | reverse complement strand
GCCGGGGCCGATCTCCACGCCGGGGCCAATATAGGTCCAGGGGCCAACGCGCACGTCATCGGCGACTTTCGCCTGCGGGTCGACAATGGCCTGCTCGTGAATCATCGCCCGTCAAGCGCCTCAGGACTTGCGGTCGGCGCAGAGGATGGTGGCGGAGGCCGCCAGTTCGCCGTCGACGTCGGAGCTGACCGAGAATTTCCAGATGCCGCGCCGGTCGCCGAGAATGGAGGCGCGCAGCATGACCCGGTCACCGGGCACACAGGGACGCTTGAAGCGCAGGTCGTCGGCGCCGACAAAATAGAAGATGGAGCCGTCGGCAGGGGTCTTGTTCCGGGAGCGAAAGCCAAGAATACCGGCGGCCTGGGCCATGGCCTCCAACAGCAGAACGCCGGGAAACACCGGCTTGTCCGGAAAATGCCCGTTGAAAAAGGGCTCATTGATGGTCAGGTTCTTGTAGGCGACGATGGACTCACCCAGGTTGAGCTCCACCACCCTGTCCACCAGCAGGAAGGGGTAACGGTGGGGCAGGTAGTTGCGAATTTCACTGACGTCCATCATGGGGTCCGGGAGTCCTCTGTTTTTGAATTGTCTGTCGACTGGTCGAGGCTTGCCTCGAGTTGGTTCAGGCGCCTGTGGATGGCATCCAGCTGGGCAAACCGCACGGCGCTGCGCTTCCAGTCCCGGGTCGCGGACATCGGGGTACCGGAGGAATAGGAACCGGGTTCCGTAATGGACTTGGTGACCATGGTCATGCCCGTTACGTGAACGTTGTCACAAATCTCCACGTGCCCCACCACACCGACGCCCCCGGCGAGGGTGCAGTTAGCACCTATGATCGTGCTTCCAGCCAGACCACTGCAACCGGCTATCGCGGTATTTTTTCCGATGCGGCAGTTGTGGGCGATCTGCACCAGGTTATCGATGATCGCCCCATCTTCCACCACGGTATCCTCGATCGCGCCACGATCGATGGTGCTGCAGGCCCCGACTTCCACCCGGTCGCCCAGGATCACACCCCCGAGCTGGTGAATTTTCTCCCAGCCCCCCGGGCCGGGAGCGAAGCCAAAGCCGTCACCACCGATGACCGCCTGGGAATGGATAGTGCAGCCCTCCCCCACCATGACGCCATGATGGAGTACGGCGTTGGGATGGATGCGGGTACCCGCGCCCACCCGGCTGCCGGCGCCGACGTAGACGTTGGCGCCAACGATAGCGGCGGGACCGACCCACGCGCCGGCCTCGATCACCGCATTGGGACCGATCGAGGCGCTGCTGTCGACCTTGGCGTCAGCGGCCACCACGGCGCTGGCGTGGATACCCGCGACGGGGCGGGGGGTGCGATCAAACAGGGCACTCACCCGGGCAAAGTAGAGGTAGGGATTATCCGCGACCAGATAGGCCACCGGGCACTGCTCAACCAGGTCCGGCGGCAGGATCACCGCTGCGGCCCGGGTAGTGGCGAGCCGCGCCTGGTATTTGCGCTGGGCCAGGAAGGCGAGCTGGGTCGGCCCGGCGGCATCCAGTGTCGCCAGGCCGCTGATGGGGCGCTGCGCGTCACCCGAGAAAGCGAGGCCGAGTCTCTCCGACAGCTCCCCCAGGGTGTGCATGCCTTACTTTCTGCCCTTCTTGCTCGAGGACGTCTGCAGTTTGTTGAGCCGGTCGGTCACCTTGGCGGTGATGCTGTAACCCGCATCCGCGTGAATCACCGACTGGCGCTGCAGCAGCAGGCCGATACCCTCGGTGGAAATCAGGTCGCGCAGCACGTCCTGCACCTTCGGTGACATCTCTTGCAGCAGTTGCTGGCCAGCGGCCTGTTCGGCTTTCTGCAGCTTCCCGGTCACGTGCTCCAGGTCGGACTGCTTGCTGGCCAGCTTCTGGCGGGCGGCAACCTGCTGCTCGGCGCTCATCACCGCGGCGTCTTTCTGGAATTTCTTGAGCAGATTGTCGAAGTCGTCCTTCAGCTTGTCGTACTCGGCCTTGTCGGCCTTGTAATCGGACTGGCTGCGCACTTCCTCCAGTTGCTTCTGGGCGTAGTCGGTCTGCAGGATGGCCTGCTCGAGGTTGACTACCGCGATCTTGCCCTGGGCCAGGGCCAGGCCCGGCAGGCTCAGGGCGATAGTGACTAGGGCTAGTTTGAACAGTCTGGACACAATGATCTCCGTTGAATGGTTACAGTAAAATCAGAAGCCTTTACCGAGGGTGAACTGGAATATTTCTTCGTCGTCGTCCGGCCCGGCATTCAGGGGTTTGGCGAGACTGAAGGTCATCGGCCCAAAGCCAGTGATCCAGCTCACGCCCACGCCCACAGAATAGCGTAACTCGTCGGCGTCGATATCGAAGCAGTTGAGCTGGTTGGCCGAGCACTGGGTATTGAACACGTTGCCGACATCCACGAAAAAGGCGGAGCGCAGCTTGCTGCGGTCCTTGATGAAGGGCAGCGGGAACAGCAGCTCGGCACTGCCCTCGACCAGCACGTTACCACCAAAGGGGTCCGGATCGTCATCGTAGACGCTGTAAACCAGCTTGCCGGTTTCCGGGTCGCGCACATAGCCATACTGTCTGCCATCAGCACCACCGCGCTGCACGATATTGCCGTTCTCGTCGATTTCGGTCACCGGCCGGTCCAGTTGGTACAGGATCGGCGGCGTACTGCGCGGACCGAGGGTGTTGCTTTCGTAGCCGCGCACGGAGCCAAAACCACCGGCGAAGAAGTTCTCGTAGAACGGCAGGGCGTCGGCGTCGCCGTAACCATCGCCATAGCCCAGCTCGGTGCGAAAATGCAGGGTCCATTCGTTGTGGATGGGGAAGAAGATCTCGCCCCGGTAGTTGAGCTTGTAGAACTCCAGATCGGAGCCCGGCATGGCCACTTCCAGTGATATCGACTGGGAGGCACCGCGGGTGGCCAGGCGCCCCCGGTTCAGGGTGGACTGGGTCCAGCTGCCGGTGAGGGTCCAGTTCAGGAACTCGTTGCCGTAGAGGTCGAGGAAGCCGGGCTCGGAAGGCGGCGTCAGGGCTTCCGCCGGCAGTTCGCCGATCGGGAACAGCTCCTCCACGGCCGAGTAGGTGCCATCACTTTGCAGCGTGCTGTAGTACCAGTTGTCGATACCCCGCTGCAGGCGCGGACTGGACTTGATCTCCTGCACCGCATAGCGCCCAGCGGTAATCTCGGTATTGGACAGACCCACACTGAAGCCCAGGCGCTGGGTTTCGGAAATGGGGTAGCCGAAGTTCAGGGCCGCACCGAGGGTGTCGGTGGTATAGCTGGCCACGTTCACTTCCGAAAGATCGGTGGAGCGGTAGTAGATATTGAAGCCACGACTCACCCCGTCCTCGGTGTAGTAGGGGTTGGTGTAGCTGAAGTTGTACAGATCCTGGTAGCGGGAACTGTTCAGGGCGATACCCACCCGCCGGCCGGTACCGAGGAAGTTGTCCTGCTGCAGGTTGAGGCCAAGGATCAGGCCCGCGTCCTGGGCGTAGCCGAAGCTGGCGCCGATACTGCCCGAGGACTGTTCCTCCACCTCGAATTCCACGTCGATCAGGTCGTCGTGACCGGGCACTTCCGGTGTCTCCACGCTGGCCTTGCTGAAATAGCCCAGTCGCTCCAGGCGCACCCGGGACATCTCGATGGCCGCCGCCGAGGCCGGCGCGCCCTCCATCTGCCGCATCTCGCGGCGCAGCACGTCATCGGCGGTTTTCTGGTTGCCCTTGAAGCCGATGCGGCGCACGTAGGTGCGCTTGCCGGGATCGACGAAGAACTTCATGGCCACCGTGCTGTTGGCCTCGTCCACTTCGGGAATGCCGGTGACCTTGGCGAAGTTGTAGCCCTCGTTGCCCAGCCGGCGGGTTATGTACTCCTCGGTGGAAGTCACCAGTTGCTGGGAGAAGGTCTGGCCCTCGCTCACCAGCACGAAGCGCCGCAG
>JBKDZQ010000515.1:0-1792 GCA_047971325.1 Parahaliea sp. | reverse complement strand
TGCAACGCCGGCAGTATAGTAAAAATCCGGGGACACCAACAGTTCCAGTGGGATTCAGATGCACTCTGGTGTAAGGTTTGCGGCCTTTTTTTCCACTTTGTTCCAAGTCGGCAGGCAGCATCGGGAGCGACGCGCATGAGCAGTGCACTATTGGCGGATTTACGCGCCCGGGGTCTGGTATTTCAGGTGGCGGGGGAAGATGAACTCCCGGCCTGGCTGGAGGGGGGCTCGCGCACGCTGTACTGCGGCTTCGATCCCACTGCCGACAGCCTGCATATCGGCTCGCTGGTACCGCTGCTCATGCTGCGCCGTTTTCAGCAGGCGGGGCACCGGCCGTTGGCCCTGGTGGGCGGGGCTACCGGATTGATTGGCGACCCCAGTTTCAAGGCCCGGGAGCGCCAGCTCAACACCCCGGAGGGGGTGGCCGGCTGGGTGGCAAAACTCCAGCGGCAGGTGTCACGTTTCATCGACTTCGACGCCGGCGCACAGTCCGCCGTGGTGGTGAACAACCTGGACTGGACGGCAGGCGTGGATGTGCTGGCCTTCCTGCGCGATGTCGGCAAGCATTTTTCCGTCAATGCCATGATCCAGAAGGAGTCGGTCAGGCAGCGCCTGGAGCGCGAAGGCAGCGGGCTGAGTTTTACCGAGTTCACCTACATGATCCTGCAATCCTGCGATTTTGCCGAATTGAACCGCCGTTACGGCTGCGGCCTGCAGATTGGCGGCTCCGACCAGTGGGGCAACATTACTGGCGGCATCGACCTCACCCGGCGGGTCAACGGGGAAAAGGTGTTCGGACTGACCATGCCGCTGGTCACCAAGGCAGACGGGACCAAGTTCGGCAAAACCGAGTCCGGCACCGTCTGGCTCGATTCCGCGCGCACCTCGCCCTATGCCTTCTACCAGTTCTGGCTGGGCACGGCGGATGCCGACGTCTACCGCTTTTTGAAATACTTCACCTTCCTGCCAATTCCCGAAATCGACGCACTGGAGCGTGCCGACAGCGAGCGCCAGGGGCGGCCCGAGGCCCAGGCCGTGCTGGCCGGCGAGGTCACTCGCCTGGTGCATGGCCAGGAGGGGCTGGATGCCGCCCGGCGCATCAGTGAGGCCCTGTTCAGTGGTGAGCCGGGGGCGCTGTCGGCGGGGGACTTCGCCCAGTTGCGCCAGGATGGACTGCCGGCCAGCACCCTGCAGTCGGGTGCGCTGCCGGAAACGCTGACCCAGTTGCTGACCGAGGCAGGCATGGCCGCGTCCGGCAAGCAGGTCAAGGACGCCCTGGCTCGCCAGGCGGTGCTGGTCAACAGCGCCGCGCTGGGTTGGGAGGACAACGCCCGCCCGGCAGCGGTGTTTGCGCCGGCGAAGGCCCTGTTCCAGCGCTATTTCCTGGTGCGACTGGGCAAGAAGAAGTACCACCTGTTCGAGTTGGGCTGAGCGGGTGCCTGGCGTATTTGGTAGGCGATTGTCGTGCTGGTGAAAATATCTTTGCAAAGTACTTGCGCGCTAATGAACGGCTGCGTATAGTTCGCCTCCCTTCGGTGAGGACGGGGCGCAAAGTCCTCCCGGACCCCCGCTAAACCCGTAATGTTTCAATGGGTTAGGCGCGGTTGGTGAGGTGATCGCCCGGCACTGTTAAAAGCGGAATGTTGCAAAAAACAGTTGCCAAAAAAATAGCGATCCGTATAATGCGCAGCCTCGGTTGGGGGGTGAACCCTGATCGAGACCCCGAGTCCTGGCGACCGGGGGTTGCTTAACAAGCAGACGAAGACAGATGTGTGGGCACTTGTTGAGGTAG
>JBKDZQ010000514.1:0-2413 GCA_047971325.1 Parahaliea sp. | reverse complement strand
CAGGCTACTCGCCAGATGAGCGAGCTGCTGGCCATAGAACTATAAGAGGCCCTGTTCACGCTAGCAGGATGGCCGGCTCCTGCCTTTGAGTGAACAGCTTCCGGTTGCCAGCACCCCGGACGAGTTCTACCATGGTCTTCCCTGCCGCAACAACGAATGGGTCCGATCATGAGATACCTGCACACCATGGTGCGCGTGCGCGACCTCGACGCATCACTCGACTTTTATTGCAACAAACTCGGCCTGACCGAAGTGGAGCGCTGGGACAACGAAGGCGGTCGCTTCAGCCTGATCTTCCTGGCCGCCCCCGCGGATGTCGAACGGGCGCGGGAAAAGCAGGCCCCGATGGTGGAACTGACCTGGAACTGGGATCCAGAGGATTACACCGGCGGTCGCAACTTTGGCCACCTGGCCTACCGGGTGGACAATATCTACGAGCTTTGCCAGCGTCTGATGGAGGGCGGCGTGACCATCAACCGCCCGCCCCGGGACGGTCACATGGCTTTCGTGCGCTCCCCGGACGGCATCTCCATCGAGCTGTTGCAGGAGGGCGAGCACCTGGCCCCGCAGGAGCCCTGGGCGTCAATGGCCAACACCGGTAACTGGTAACCGGCCGGGAAAATACCCTGCGGCGCAAGCCCGGGAGCACTCCCTCCACTGCTCTTGCCGCCTGTTTGCTCCACTTGGCAGCTGGCCGCAGGAACAGTGCTGCCTATTCCGTGAGGAAATTCAGAATCCAGCGGCCGATGCGCTCGCTCTCGGCAGAGCCCGACAACGAAGCCACGCCACGGTGATAGACCTCCTCGCCAATTATCTCGCGGCGGTAGTCCATGATGGCCCTCGAATAGCCGGGCACGAATTCCGGGTGCCCCTGGAATGTTAGTATGTGCTTGCCTACCTGGCAGACGGCGTGTTCACAGAACTCCGAGCCGGCCAACACCTCGGCACCGGCCGCCTTTTCAACGACCTGGTCCTGGTGGCTAACCAGAATATCGAAGGCGTGCGCAGCCCCGTCATGCCACTCGGGCAGGGTGCGAAAGGTGTGGGTATGCAGCCCCATGCCCCAGCCCTTGGGCGACTTGATCACCCGGCCTCCCAGTGCCTCGGCCACCAGCTGGTGGCCAAAGCAGATACCCACCAGTTTTTTGCGCCGCCGGTCCAGCTCGCGCACAAAATCCATCAGCACCCCAATCCAGGGCTTGTCCTCATAAACACCGCTCTTGCTGCCGGTGATGAGGTAGGCGTCCACCTCGTCGATGTCGGCAGGATATTCCCCCTCCTCCACGTCGTACACGGCAAAGCCCAGCGCCGGCTCCAGCCGGCCCAGCAGGGCGATGAACATGTCGGGGTATTCGCCAAAGGCCGCCACCCACTCGGGGCGCACAGCGTCGGTTTTCAGGATGCCCAGTTTCATCGGAACCAATTCCATCACAGCGTTCGATACATCATATCAAGACAGGGCGGCCAAGCGGGTAGCTAGATATCCGAGATCATTTTCCGGGCTTTTTCATCCTCGGCAATAAGTGACTCCAGCAGCGCAGGCTCTACACCAGCTTCCTGGAGGCGGCGCAGGCTGGCACGGGACTGCGCCTGCCCGAGATGCAGCAGCTCGGCCATGCCTTTCCTCATCAATGCCTGATAGCAAAGGGGATTCTCGGGGCCATGTCACAAATAATGCCAGAGCCATCGGCGGCATATGACACTTCCTGCCCTGTCACCAAACTGCCACACAAGTGTCACTAAATTGCCACGTTAACCCCCCACACTGCGCACCATGAACGCACTGCAAGAGTTGGATTTGCGCTTGCTCGCCGGGGTTTTCAGGCAGGGCGAACGCCGCATGGTAAGGCCGCTGGCGCGGGCTTTGTCCCGCTCGGGCGACGGCTACCTGCACCTGTTGGTTCCCGGATTGCTGTACCTGCTGGGAGCGCGGGATTTCAGTGCTTTCCTGTGCCTGCTGGCGCTGTCGCTGGCCATGGAACGCAGCCTCTACTGGTGCCTCAAGAACACACTCAAGCGCCGCCGCCCGCAGGAAGCCATTCCCGACTTCCACAGTCTGGTGACCGCTTCCGACCGCTTCAGCTTTCCCTCCGGACACAGCTCCGCCGCCTTCCTGCTGGCCACCGCACTGGTACTGGTGTACGGCGGTCCGGTCATCGCCATGTACCTGTGGGCCACCTGCGTGGCCCTGAGCCGGGTGGTGCTGGGCGTCCACTTTCCCGGCGACACTCTGGCCGGCGCCTTTATGGGCAGTTCCTGCGTCGTGTTCGGCGCCCACCTGATGGGCCTGCCTTGATGCGTATCCTGTACGGGGTGCAGGCCACGGGGCAGGGTCACATCAGTCGCGCCAGGGCCATGGCGGCGGCGCTGGCACCGCTGGATATCGAGGTGGACTGGCTGTTCACCGGCCGGC
>JBKDZQ010000513.1:0-1570 GCA_047971325.1 Parahaliea sp. | reverse complement strand
GGGGGTTCACCGAGAGGATGATATCAACGCCGCCGCGCCGGCCCAGGTAGCCCTTTTCACTGACTCTCACCTCGTACCAGGTGGGCAGGCCCTGGATGTTCGAGGGGAAGATATTCTTCGGGCTGACCGGCAGACCCATGCGGAACAGGGCCTTGGCGAAGAGGTTGTTGGCACTGGCCGAACCGGTGCCATTGACGTTGGCGAACTTGATGACAAATTCGTTGATCGATTCCAGTGCTTTCATGCCGCCTGTCCCGCCTTGGTCACACTGTAAAAGAACTTCTGCATATCCCAGGCCGTGGTGGGGCAGCGCTCGGCGCACAGGCCGCAGTGCAGGCAGACGTTTTCATCCTTCACCATGACCCTGGTGGTCGGCAGGGCGCCGGACACGAACAGATCCTGGGCCAGGTTGCCGGCGGGCGCACTGAGCCGATCCCGCAGCTCCACTTCATCACCGTTGCCGGTAAAGGTGATACAGTCCGTCGGACAGATATCCACGCAGGCGTCGCACTCGATGCAGCGGCTCTCCTCGAACACGGTCTGCACATCGCAGTTGAGGCAGCGCTCGGCCTCCCTGAAGCCGACTTCGCGGTTGAAGCCGAGTTCCACTTCCAGCTTGCGGTCGCCCAGGGCCTGTTTCAGGGGAGCCAGCGGCACCACATAACGCTCGTCGGTCTCCACGGCGTTATCGTAACTCCACTCGTGGATGCCCATTTTCTGGCTGACCAGATTGGTGTAGGGCGCGGGGCGATCACCCACCGACTGCTCGCGGCAGAACAGGTCGATGCTGATCGCCGCCTGGTGCCCGTGGGCAACGGCAGTGATCACGTTCTCGGGACCAAAGGCCGCGTCGCCGCCAAAGAACACTTTTTCATTGGTGGACTGGAAGGTCACCGCGTCCACCACCGGCATGTCCCACTTGTCGAACTCGATGTCCAGGTTGCGCTCGATCCAGGGGAAGGCGTTTTCCTGACCGATGGCCATCAGCACATCGTCCGCCTCCATGAATACCCAGTCCTCGCCGGTGGGTACCAGCGAGCGCTTGCCCTGGTCGTCGTAGTGGGCCTCCACCTTCTCGAAGTGCATGCCCTTGAGCTTGCCGTCCTCGATGACGAATTCCTTCGGCACGTGGTTATCATAGATGGGGATGCCCTCGTGCATGGCGTCCTCCTTCTCCCAGGGCGAGGCCTTCATGTCGGCGAAGGGGCTGCGCACCACCACCCGCACATCGTCGCCACCCAGGCGCTTGGAGGTGCGACAGCAATCCATGGCGGTATTGCCGCCACCGAGCACCAGCACCTTCTTGCCAATGCGGTGAGTGTGGTCGAAGGCCACGCTGGCCAGCCAGTCGATCCCGACGTGCACCGCCTCGCCCGCCTCCGCCAGCCCCGGCAGCTCCAGGCCCTTGCCGCGGGGAGCACCGGTGCCGACAAAGATGGCGTCGTAGCCCTTGTCGAGGATGGCCTGCATGCTGCTCACCTCGGTCTTGAAGAAGGTGGTGACCCCCATGTCGAGGATATAGCCCACCTCCTCGTCCAGCACCTTGAGCGGCAGGCGGAATGAGGGAATC
>JBKDZQ010000512.1:0-2731 GCA_047971325.1 Parahaliea sp. | reverse complement strand
ATGGCGATCTACACCATGCACATGGAAAACAGATTTTGCGATATCCACACCGACTCGGGTAATGTTCATGTTGGGCTTCTCCTCATCCTCTGAATGGTTGGTTGCCACTTGCCATTCTGGTGCGTCGACGCCGAAATGATAGGGTGAGGAGGAGTCCATCCCATTGGAGATGGGGAGAGGCCGGCACTTGCAGGGCGTGGTTGGCCACCAGCGTGGTGGCCAACCCGGTACGCTGGGCGGCCCGGAACAGAATCTGCTTGATGGCCACCGGACAGGCGTCGGCATCGACCCAGATACGCAAACCGGCGCTACTCCCAGTGCACCAGCAGCGTTTTGCGTTCCGCCGCCTGGCGAGCCAGTTGCTGGGCCACCTCGCCAAAGCGCTGTTCCACCTGTTCACGGCGAATTTTCAGAGTCGGGGTAAGGATGTCATTCTCAATGCCCCAGGGCTCCCGGCTGATGATGACTGCACCGATACGGGCGTGGTGCTCCACCTCGGCGTTGATGCTCTCCACCGTCTCGCGCAGAGACTGCTCCACCGCTTCACGCGGCGCAGTCAGCGCCTCGTCAGAAAGCACAGTCACCATCACCGTCTTGGAATAACCACGCCCCAGCAGGCACTGTTGCTGGACGTAGTGGTTTTTGGCAAAGGCGCCCTCGATCGGCGGCGGCGCCACGAACTTGCCCTGGATGGTCTTGAAGTAATCCTTGACCCGACCGGTAATGTAGACAAAGCCGTCCTCGTCCACCCGCGCCTTGTCGCCGGTGTGCAGCCAGCCGTCGCGCAGCAACTCGGCGGTTTTCTGCGGTTCCCGGTAATAACCCGGTGTGTTGCCATCGGAGCGCACCGCCAGTTCACCCTCCTGGGTAATCTTGCACTCCACCCCTGGCAGCGGCTTGCCCACCGAGCCGATGCGGCGGGTTTCCATACTGCTGACGATCAGACCCATGGCTTCGGTCTGGCCGAAGCCTTCCATCAGGGTCAGGCCCAGCTCACCAAACCAGTGAATGAGCGGCGGTGGTGTCGGCGCCGAGGCGGTGAGACAGTAGACCGACTGATCCAGGCCGAGGCTTTCCAGCACCGTGCGACTGACGCCCTCGCGGTCCGCCGCCAGCGCCGCATCCAGGGCGGCCTGCCCGCCGAACTTGCCGATCACCACCTGCTGGAACTGCTCCCAGACCCGCGGCGCCCCGAAGAAAATATGTGGCCGGGCGCGCTGCAGGTCGGGCAGCAGGGTCTCCAGCGAGCGGTTGAAATTGATTTCTCCGCACAGCACCAGCGAGGAAAACTCGACAATCTGGCGCTCGGCGATGTGGGACAGGGGCAGGTAGGAAAAGTAACGCGAGCCCTCGGCGGTGCCAAAGGCCTTGGTGAAGCGGCGAATGGGTATCAGGTTGCTCTCGTGAGTCTGCATGACGCCCTTGGGCTTGCCGGTGGTGCCGGAGGTGAACACCAGCGATATCAACTCATCCGGCGTCGCCCGATGGGACGGTCGCCGCCCGGCGCCACGGGCTACCAGCTCCTCCCACTTCAGATGGGGCCGGGACAGGGCCACTCCCGGCAGGGCCACCACAGTACAGTCTGCCGGCAACACGGCGCTGACCGCTTCCCAGTTGGCAGCGGGACCGACAAACAACAAGCGGGTCTCGCAGAAATCGAGGATGTATTGCGCGGTGTCGGTGGGCAGGGTGGTGAACAGGCTCACCGTGACGTTGCCGGAGGCGATGACCGCCAAGTCTGCCAGCACCCAGTAGGGGCTGTTCTGCGACAGAATGGCCATGCGCGCGCCGTGGCCAAAGTCCTCTTCCAGAACGCTGGCCACCGCCATGATCTCGCCGCGGGCCTGGCCCCAGTTCCAGTCGCTGCTGCCCTCTTCGCGCAATGCGCGCATCCAGGTTCTGTCGGGGCAGGTATCAGCCCAGTGATCGAGCAGGGCGGGAAGGGTATCGAGTACCATTGAGGCGCTTTGTGTCACGGTTGAAGACTCCCTATGCAATGGATAGTTATCGTTGGCCAGAGCAAAAAACGAAGATTACCAGAGCGCGGCCCGGTAATTAAGTCATCGGAGCGAGTATCGCCGGTGTCGGGCCCTTACTGGGCCCCGGCATCCAGAAACTGTGCTGTGTCCGGACAGTGTGCAAAGACAGGTGACAGCAATGTACGGCGCTCATCCGCGGTCACCGTCCACCCTGCCCCGCTGTTGCCATCTCTCCCGGCAGCGGCCGGGGTTTTCAGCCCTGCCCGGCGGCCGGTGTGCGGCGGCCGCTCCGGCGGCGGCGACCGTTGCCGCCCGGACCGGCGCTCGCATTGCCATTCGAATTGCCATTGCCCCTGGGCCGGCCCCGGCCGCTGGCCCCACGCCCCTGGCGTTGGGCCGCGGCGGGCGCCGGGACGTATTCGGGAACCCGGTGATCCGGCTCGAAGCCGTCCACCATTTCCCGCGGCAGACTCTTGCGGATCAGCTGTTCGATATCGCGCAGGTACTCGGCCTCGTCGGCGCTCACCAGCGAATAGGCGCGACCGGCAGCACCGGCGCGACCGGTGCGACCGATGCGGTGCACATAGTCCTCGGCGACATTGGGCAGGTCGAAATTGACCACCTGGGGCAACTGCTCGATGTCCAGGCCGCGGGCGGCGATGTCGGTGGCCACCAGGGCCTGCACCTTGCCACACTTGAAGTCGCCCAGCGCCCGGGTGCGGGCGTTCTGGCTCTTGTTGCCGTGAATGGCG
>JBKDZQ010000511.1:0-2254 GCA_047971325.1 Parahaliea sp. | reverse complement strand
GAAGAATGAAGTGTCGGCGGTACCTGTACCTGAAACCGTGGTAACGATGGCGCAAGCCCTTGAGGGCTTTGCCATCATGCCGCCTGTTTTTTTGATCTATACGTTGGGTGGTTTGAAAATCTTCCTGTTTGCCGAAATATGGCCTGTGGATACCGCCAATTGTAAATTTATCCTTTGCTGTCAGCTAGTTAAATCTGACAAAGTAGAAATAAGTAGAAAAACAACAACTACATTTTTTTGCGATAGCAAGCGCAAGAAAAGCCACCAAAACACCGAATAATCTGCAATCCAACGCCAGGGCGATTCCGGCCCGGTTGAGGGCGTTCATTGGCCTTTGGTAAAAGGTGAGGCTTGGACAGGTCCTGCCTACTCCGCCGCGACCATCGCAGTTGCCCCCGTTGGCCGTCGGGTCAGCCACACCAGGGCGATCATCGCTACTGACAGCCAGCCGGACACCCAGAACAGGTCGTCCGCACCCAGCAAGGTGGCTTCCTGCACGATCCGGTGAGTGATGACGGCGGCTGTCTGGGTGTCTCCCAGGCCCAGGTTGCCCAGGGCGGTGCTGGCGGTGTCGTAGGCCGCGGAGCCCGCCGGCAGGGTTTCCACGAGCTGGCTCTGGTGCAGGGCGGTGCGCCGGTCCCAGGCGGTGGTGATAATCGAGGCCGCAAAGCTGCCACAGGTGATGCGGGCGAAGTTGGAGATGCCGGTGGCAGAGGGCACCTGGTGCTGGGGAATGCGATCCAGCTGGATGGTCACCATGGTGACGAAAAAACCGCTCATGGCCACGCCGTTCACCAGCATGGGCAGGGTGAGGCTGAGAAAATCCACCTGGTTGGTGAAGTTCGCGCGCATGAAGTAGGACAGGGCAAAGGCGCCAAAGGCCAGGGAGCCTATCAGCCGTGGATCGACTCGCTCGCCGATGCGGGCGACCAGCGGCGTGAGCACCACCGCCACCAGGCCACTGGGCGCCGCCACAAAGCCGGCCCAGGTGGCGGTGTAGCCCATCTGGGTCTGTAGCCACAGGGGCAGTAACAGAACGTTGGCGAAGAAAACCGCGTAGCCCAGGCAGAAGGCGATGGTGCCCAGGGCAAAATTGCGGTCGCGGAGCAGTCTCAGGTCCACCGCGGGGTGGTCGTCGGTGAGTTCCCAGATCAGCCAGGCCAGAAAGCCGACCACGGCGATAATGGTGCAGACCACGATGATGGAGGACTGGAACCAGTCGGCGTTCTTGCCAAGGTCCAGCATGATCTGCAGCGCACCCACCCAGATCACCAGCATGCCCACGCCGATGGTATCGATGGGCCGCTTGAAAGTGGGGGTTTCGCGGCTGGCGAGCACGCGCCAGCAGATCGCCGCGCACAGCAGGCCCACCGGCAGGTTGATCAGGAAGATCCAGCTCCAGTGGTAGTTGTCGGAAATATAGCCGCCGAGGATGGGCCCGACGATGGGGGCGATCAGCGTGGTCATGGACCACACCGCCAGCGCCATGGTCCGCTTGTTGGCCGGGAAGATCGACAGCAGCAGGGCCTGGCTGCCGGGAATCATCGGTCCCGATACAGCGCCCTGCAGTATGCGGAAGGCAATCAGCGATTCCAGGTTCCAGGCAATGCCGCACAGGAAGGAGGCCAGGGTGAACAGCAGCACCGACCAGACGAAGGTTTTCACCACTCCGAAACGGCCCATCAGCCAGCCGGTCAACGGCAGTGACACGCCGTTGGCGACGGCGAAGGAGGTGACGATCCAGGTGCCGTTGTCGGTGCTGACCCCCAGGTTGCCGGCGATGGTGGGCAGGGAGACGTTGGCGATGGTGGAGTCCAGCACCTGCATGAAGGTGCCGAGCGCCAGGGCCACCGCGGTGACGGCCAGTACCGCGCCGGTGAGAGGTTGCTGTGCGTTCACGGGCCGGTGCTGCGATTGGCGGTGATGATCTGCCTGATGCGGGCGCTGACGGCCTGTTCGTCAAGGGCGTCGCCGGCCGACTGGGTGAATACCGGGCGGGCGGGTTGGCCCAGTGTGGAGCCGGAGCGGTCGCTGGTATTCACCTTCGCCGTCACCGACAGGCCGATGCGCAGAGGGTGCTGTTTGAGTTCGGCGGGGTCGAGTTCGATCCGCACCGGCAGGCGCTGCACGATCTTGATCCAGTTGCCACTGGCGTTCTGGGGTGGCAGCAGGGCGAAGGCGTTGCCGCTGCCCGCGGAGAAGCCGGTCACCCGACCGTGATATACCACCTCGCTGCCGTACATATCGCTGGTGA
>JBKDZQ010000510.1:0-7212 GCA_047971325.1 Parahaliea sp. | reverse complement strand
TCACGATGCGGCGAATGTCGTGGATGAAGCCCATGTCCAGCATGCGGTCGGCTTCATCCAGCACCAGCACTTCCAGGGCAGCGAAGTTCACCGCGCCCTGCCCGTGCAGGTCCAGCAGACGGCCGGGGGTGGCCACCAGCACATCCACCCCCCGGGCCAGGCGGTCAATCTGGGGGTTGATCTTGACACCGCCAAACACGCAGGCGCTGTGCAGCTCCAGGTGACGGCTGTAGTCGCGCACATTGTCCTGCACCTGGGCCGCCAGTTCGCGGGTGGGAGTGAGCACCAGGGCGCGGCAGCCCCGTTTCGGCGCGCGCTGGCCCGGCGCCAGACGCTGCAACAGTGGCAGGGTGAAGGCGGCGGTCTTGCCGGTGCCGGTCTGGGCGGCGGCCATCACATCGCGACCGGCCAGCACCAGGGGGATGGCCTTGGCCTGAATCGGGGATGGTTGCTCATAACCCTGTTCGGCAACGGCACGCAACAGGCTCTCGGACAGGCCGAGGTCTTGAAAACTCATAGTGGAAATATCTCGTAACGATGGGCAAGCGCTATGGTAAAGGTGCTGACGGAAACACATCAGGCACAGTCAGCGAGTGCAGGGCCCGCCGATCATACGTGAACAGCGGTCAGTTGCAAGGAACAATGCCACAAAAAGCGGGAAACCGCGAAATCAGCCCCGCGGCAGGGCGAACACCCCGAACAAAGCGGCGTGGTCCGACAACTCGCGCCACTTGCCGTCCCCGAGGCGGGCACAGGACACAGGCCGGAGCCCCCGGTAGTAGACACGATCCACCGGGAAGATCGGCGCCCACACCGGGAAGGTGCGGGCGTGGCGACCGGTCAGGTTGACGAACAGCTCGCGCAGTCCCAGATCGCTGCGCAGATGCCGCTCCGCCTGCAGGCGCCAGTCATTGAAATCGCCGGCGACAATCATCGGTTCATCGCCCGGCACATGCTCCTCGATGCGCTCCACCAGGGCACGAATCTGGTAGCGACGCTCGCGCTCCAGCAGGCCCAGGTGCACGCAGAGGGTGTGCAACGGCAGGGGGTAACCGGGAAGGTCGATCACCCCGTGCAGAATGCTGCGACTGGAGCGCGGGAACAGCGCCACGTCGATGTTTTCCCAGCGGCTGAAGGGATGCATGCTGAGAATGGCATTGCCGTGGTCGCCCCGACGGTAGATGGCATTGCGACCGTAGGCGTAGTGGGGCCAGGAGCGATCGGCCAGGTACTCGAAATGGGGCTGGTCGGGATAGCTGGCGCGGCGACGCTTGCGCTCACTCTTTTCCGCGTGACCGTGAATCTCCTGCAGGAAGACGATATCGGCGCCGGTTTCGGCAATGCGCTGGCGCATGGCATCGAGCTTGAAGTGCCGGTTGCCGGCGCCGTAGCCCTTGTGCACGTTGTAGGTGAGAATGTGCACCTGGGGCAGGTCCGTGCCGGCAGGTCGGTCCATAACGCCCCGCTCCCGCCTGCTGCCACCCGCCTGGCCTGTGGCCCGTGCGCCCATCGCCTTCCTCACCTTATCTCCGCAAAAAAACGGTGACACTATAGCCCAGTGGGGTTGCGATAGCCCAGCACGATCAATGCAAGTGTTCCTGCCCACTGTTTGGCAGCCAGACTACTCCCGCGCGCACTTCACAGTACGATACCAAGTGCCAAACCAGCCCCCTTCGCGCCGGACAAACCAAACCATAGCCCCAGCAAACAAAGCCCCTGGATAAAGCGCGGTACGGGCTCTGTGCTCTGGCTGGCGGCTCCGGGGTCCTCAGGAATAGGCCGGCTTGCCAAACGCCGGGTTGCCCTCGGCGTCGAAGCTGAGGGTGGTGGTGGTCTCCCAGGGCGGCGCTTCCATGCGCAGTGCCACCAGCACCTTTTGCTGACTCCACTTCATGACGTCCAGGCACAGGCTGGTGATCTGGCTGTCGGAGAAGTGCTGCTGGAGATCGGCGCGCAGGTTGTCGTCCGCCAGCGAAGGCGTCATGATGATGGCGTCACACAGGCGCAACGCGACCTTGACCGGCGGGCTGAAGTCGCTGCTCTCATAACGGGCAATCTTGCGCTGCATGTCTTCGTCGAAGCCCGCCTCCAGCGCCTCGTCAAAGCGCAGCGAACCGCACAGGCGGCAGTCGTGGATTTGCGCACAACGCAGGCGCACCAGCTCCCGCAGCAAAGGGTCGACGTCGCGGATGCGCACCACCGCCGCCGCAAAGCCGGCAATGGCCTTGTCCATCGGGCCACCCACGGACAGCCCCTGGGTAAGCTGGCCAGGCGGCAGTCTCAGGTCGTTCATGACAATACCCTCCCCATCACGATATCCAGGCGTTGCGTCATATCGGCGACATACAGCGCATTGATGAAGCCGTAAACCTCGTCGGCACTGGCGAACTGCAACAGATCCGATATCTGCTCCGGTTGCATGCCGCTGACAGCCACCATGAACTGCTCGGTGAAGCTGATAAAGACCTCTTCCCTGGCGCTGAGTTCACGGGGCGGCTGCCAGTGCCGTCCCTCCAGATTCACCCGGATAAATTCCGTGCAGAGCTGCAGGAGTTCGCCGTCCGTGGTCTGAGAGGCCAGCGCGTCGAGGCGATCCAAATGGGCCGCCGCCTCGGGGTGCAGGCTCTCCAGCCGCTCGCTTAGTTTTACTGTGTTGTGAATAAGACCTCTCCCTATGCTCTTGCGCTCGCCGGACAGCATCAGGCCTTTGATGTACCAGCGTGCAGGCTCCTCACAATCGGCATGCGACAGGATGCCGGCGATGCCATCGCAATAGCGCTCAAAACGCTGCTCCAGACCCAGCCCCATGGCTCACCTCATGCAATACTTGAAGTGCCCGCCATAATAGCTTTCTTTATAACACAGTAAATCAGCTGATTGTGCAGCGCCGTCCGGTTCCTGCCTGCAACGTTTCTGGTGTAGCAAAGAGTATAGGCGCAAACCGCCCGCTGTCGAGGGGCGGCTATTCCCGGCCCTGGATGGCGAGACCGCGATAGCTGAGCGAGTAGGCCAGGTGCCAGCGAACTCACTGGACTGTAGCCAAGACCGGCCGTTGTTGCCCATTTGCGTCAGATCCCGGCCGGCTCATCCATATTGACATTGGAATTTTATCATATAATCTATCACTATTAGATTAAATAATATACTGAACGAGATTACAGTGAACGAGCGGATTCCAGTCCCACAATATCCAGGCATGTCACTCTGTGCCGTCGATGCCTCACCCGCTAGCTATAGCCAGCTTATACACTAACCTATTGAAAGAAGGCGCTTTATGAATAATATAGCCAAAGCTATTGTGCCACCTTTTGCAAGTACCGCCCTCGCCTTTAGCTGTATCTCGGCATGGAGCCAGAACGCGCTGGAAGAGGTTGTCGTTACAGCGCAAAAACGTACGCAGACGATCGAGGACGTACCCATTTCCATATCGGTTGTCAGCGGAAAGCGTATTGAGGACGCCAATCTCAACTCCGCCAATCAACTGGCAGAACTGGTACCCGGACTGCGGATTGACGCCGCGGGTGGTTTCTCCCAGCCCACCATCCGCGGCGTCGGCAGCTCGATTTCCCAGGTCGGAGCGAGCTCGATTGTCGCTACCTATGTCGACGGTTTCTATATAGCCAGCCAGCTCACAACCGACGCCCAGTTGGCCAATCTGGAAAACGTCCAGGTGCTCACAGGCCCGCAGGGAACGCTGTTTGGACGCAACGCAACCGGTGGTGCGATCCTGATCAAAACCCGCGACCCGGCATTCGAGACCTCCGGCAATATCAAGTTGTCCTACGCCAGATTTGACTCGCAGCGGCACCAGGGCTACTTCACAACCGGTCTTTCAGACAGCGTCGCCATGAACATTTCCGGCTTCTATGATGAAAGCGACGGCTTTCTGAAGAATATTACCGATGGTGATGACACCATTGGCAAATAAAAGCGCTGGGGCGTGAAAACCGTGGCCCAGTGGAACATCGCCGATTCCGCAAGCTTAAAATTCGCCTATGAGCACAACAAGTGGGACGATAACCGCTCACTTGCCGGCAGCACCGACAATACGATAGGCGAGCCGATCCCCGTGCAATTTGGAGTCGGCATCACCTTCCACGACAGGCGCCGAGTCGCCCTGGACCAGCCCGCCAGGTTCGGCGCGGAAAGTGACGGCTACTTTCTCACTGGCAACTTTGATCTCGGCTGGGCCGATCTGGTGTCATACACCATGTACCGCGAGGAGGAAACCTATACCTACATGGACCTGGACGGGTCGGCGGCAATCGAACCCAACCTGCCCTGGTGGGCAGTGGTGTTTGATACCGAAAACGACAGTTTTTCCCAGGAATTCAACCTGTCCGGCAATTACAACGACCGACTGGACTGGATCATCGGCTTTTTCTATTACGAGTTTAACGACACCTTCAATTCCCTATCCTCTCAGATCCCTGCCTTTGGCTTCGTCAATGCGACAGACGTCTACGATGAAATCAACAGTGAAATCACCGCCTGGGCAACCTTCGTCGACCTGACCTACGAGATTAACCAAAAGTGGTCTGTGGCATTCGGAATCCGCTATGGCGAAGAAAAAGGCGAGGGTACGCTCAAGGTCGCAGCCGGAAACCTGTTGACAATATTCCCGCCCCCGATTGCACCGGGAACCTACAAAGAGGATGACACCTGGGAATCGACCACCCCCCGCGCGGTCCTGCGCTACCAGATCAACGATTCATCAAACCTGTATCTATCCTATTCGGAGGGGTACAAGGCAGGCTTGTTACCGGTCTCTGACACCCGCGTTCGGCTTGGCACCATCAAACCGGAATCCATCAAGGCCTGGGAAATCGGTTACAAGTATTCTGGTGAGATGCTGCGAATGAGTGCTGCAGCTTTCAGCTATGACTACACCGACCTTCAGGTATCCAGCTACATTGGCACCGCTTCACTGACCACCAATGCGGCCACATCGACCATCTGGGGTGTGGAGTTCCAGGCCGACGCAGTACTCAATGACAACTGGAGCGTCAATTTCGGTATCGGATACACCGACTCGGAATACGATAAATACCTGACAGCTCCCCACTGGTCTGTCGATCTGGGAAATGCCCAGTTTGTTCCCCTGGCCGGTGACGCGAGTGGCAATCAGATGCAGAGAACGCCGGAGGTCACCGCGAACCTCGGGGTTCAGTACGAGACTTCACTGGCTCAGGGGACCTTGCGTGCCGGAGGCAATTACTACTACACATCAAAAATCTACTTCGACCCTGCCAACCAGTTCGAGCAGGACGCCTACGGCCTGCTCAACGCGACCCTGTCTTGGTCTACCGCTGACGAAAAATGGACCTTCTCCCTGTTCGGTACCAATCTGACGGACGAGGAATACGTCGCACAGGTTCTGTCCGGGCCGCCCGCGATCCTGGAAACCTGGGGTCAGCCGCGCTCCTACGGCGCTTCCATTGGTTACGAATTCTAGGAAAACGGGATATTCACTGCCAACCGGGTATTACGAGATGACCGAGACCGTCAAATCATACTGTCGCCTGTGCCAGGCATTTTGCGGATATGAGGTTACAGTCGAAGACGGCCGGATCACTCGCCTGCGGGGTGATCGCAGCGATCCGGTCAGTCTCGGCTACGCCTGTTTCAAGGGGCTCCGTGCCGCCGAATTCATCAGGGATGAAAAGCGCCTGCTGGGCCCCCTGAAACGCGATGGAACTTCCCTTGCACCGGTGGATAGCAAGCGGCTATTTCAGGAGGCCGGCGAGCGGCTCGCCCGGATCATTGCCCAATCCGGCCCCGAGGCAGTGGGATTCTTCGTCGGTACCCAAGCCTATTTCAACGCATTGGCCACTACCTTTACCAGCGCATTTGCCGCAGCACTGAAGACACCCAAGGTCTTTACCACAATGACCATAGACCAGTCCGCCAAGTGGATCGCGCCGGCGCGTATGGGCGACTGGCAGGCCGGGTCGCAACCCTTCGAAGAGGCGGATGTATGGATGTTCGCCGGCGCCAACCCGATGAATACCATGGTGGCGGGTGCCGGTGCGAACCTGTTCGGCTTCTACCATCCGCTGGAAAAAATGCGGCGGGCAAAAAGTCGCGGGATGAAGCTCATCGTTATTGACCCCCGCGCAAGCGAAACGGCGCGACTCGCCGACCTCCACCTGCAGGTCAGGCCGGGATGGGACAGCGAACTGGCGGCCTCGCTGCTGCATGTCGTTCTACGCGAAGGCTGGATAGACCAGGACTTTTGTCGCGACTACGTCGATGGGCTGGAAGCCCTGGCGACTGCGCTGGCACCCTTCACTCCCGAATGTGTCGCGCCGCTGGCTGGCATCGCGGCCCGGGATATCGAAGCGGCGGCGGCAATGTTTGCCAGGGATGGCAGCAGGGGAATGGTCGGCACCGGCACCGGCCCCGACATGTCGCGCCACTCCAACACCGCCGAACATCTCTACCAGTTACTCAATGTCGTCTGCGGCCGCTTCCCGCGCGAGGGTGACGCGATCCCCAATCCCGGTGTATTGCGCAGCAAACCAGTACCGACGGCGGATGTCATTCCACCCACCCGAGAGTGGGAGAGCAGCGCCAGGACCCGCGTCAATGGCCTGGGCACCATCAGGGGCACGATGATGTCCGCCGAACTCACCAACGAAATGCTGCACGAGGGCGAGGGCCGCCTCCGCGCGCTGATCGTGGTCGGCGGCAATCCACAGGTTGCTCTTCCTGACCAGGCAAAAGCGGAGGCGGCCCTGGCCAGGCTCGACCTGCTCGTCGTGATCGACCCGGTGCTTTCCGGAACCGCGAAACTGGCGGACTATGTCATCGCGCCCAAGGTCTACTACGAACGCGCCGACCACACTCTCTACCTGGAGCATATGTTCCCCCGACCCTATGCCCATGTTACAGCACCGGTAGTGCAGCCGCCTCCGGGCTCGGACGTGGTAGACGAGTGGTATGCGCTGTGGCGCCTGGCTCAAGCCGCTGGAATTGCACTGGATATCGACGGCTTCGACTTCCAGACGAACCAGGCACCGAGCACGGAGCAACTACTGGCACATATCGCCCGCAATTCGGCACTGCCCTACGAGGAGATCGCCTCCCGTGGCCAGGGCGCGGTTTTCGCAGTTCCGGAAGTTCGGGTCGGGGCCCGACGGGGACAGGTTCGCTTTCAGGTTTTCCCGGCGGATGTCGCCCGGGAAGTCACCGGCATTGCCGCGGCACTGT
>JBKDZQ010000509.1:0-5398 GCA_047971325.1 Parahaliea sp. | reverse complement strand
AAGAACTGCGAACGTCAACTCAACAGCAGCTTGCAGTTCATCCATCTGGCTTTTTTGGCGCTGTTACTCAGAAGATCGTAAACAGGTTCTCAGGAGTGTGCGGGAGGCCCCCGGCTCTGTTGTGGCAGCTAGCACTGTGCCAGCGGCGCTGACCGCGGCCCTGCGCAGGGCGGGCGCGCGGGGCGGGACGCAGGGGCCACCACCGTCGCCACTGTCACCGCCGGCAGCAGGGAGGGGATCTTGCACAGCAGGCAATGGGTGTTGGTGTCACCCAGTCCGTGCTGATGGGCCGCTTCCACCACCAGCACCATCAGCGCGCAAAACAGGGCCACCAACGCCAACGCGTGGGCCAGCCGCGAACGATGTTTCGCGGTTGTGACAGGAGCGGCGAGTGTTCCGGTCGGCCTCATGGGGTGGTCGGCAGTGCTTTTGGTGCGGGCGAGTATAAACAGACCCGGCCGGCATCACCAGCCGGAACCGGGCGCAGTGTCAGTCCGCCGGCTCGAAGGTCAGTACCACATTGGCGCCGGACAACAGGGCCAGGGTGCCATCGGACTGCAGGCGGAAGCTGTCGACGACAGCCAGGGCATCGAGGTAGCGGCGCTCCAGCCCGGTGCCCTCCGGGCAGGCCCGCAGAGTACCCGCCAGCGCGCCAAAGCCAAGTGGTGTGCCATGCTGTGACACGCCCTCGCGACGGTAACTGCCGCGATAGCGGTTGCAGCCGGAGAACCCCCCGGCCAGCTGCTGGCCGGAATCGAGCATCAGGTCCAGCCGCTTGCCGTTGGCGGCCTCTGTCACTGGCTCGCCGTCGAGGGTCAGCAGCAGCCACTGCACGTCCTCCAAAGTGGTGTCCGGTGCGCGGCCTTCAGCACGGTTGCCGCCGGCGCCAGCAACCGGCTCCGGTATCTGCGACACGGTGATATCCACCGGGTTACCGGCAAAGGGGTCGATATACTCGGTACTGCTGAACAACAGCTTGCCGCCCCGGGTGATCACCGCGCGCAGGGAATAGCGATGCCTCTGGGCGATGTTGGCGCTGTCGTATTCGATGCGATAGGCATAGGGCGGGGCCGAGGAGGCGGGCCCGATCACCGTCGCCAGTATCGAGGCAGGGGCGTCGGCGCGGGAAATATCCTGCAGCTCCACTTCCACCAGGGCATCCGGTGGCAGCCGCAGGCGCTCGCGATAGCTCACCGAGCCTTCAATCAGGGTCACATCTGCCTCCTTGTGCGCGCCCGTGTCCGGCTTGCCACAGGCGGCCAGCAGGATCGCGGCCGCCATCACCAGCAGGCCGGCAACGGCGCGCGACAATGTCTGTTTCATATTCCCTCCCCCGGGTCTCTCAGGCCAACGCTGCCCTGACATTGACCCCCGAAGTGCGACAAAGTTGCCTTGGTGGACATGAATATGCTGTCATACCCGCCAGTTAAGCCACCACCAAGGATCACCTGCATATCGGCATGACGCAAGACCGCAGGACCAGGCCCGGCGAAGACGCCGGGACAGACGATCCGGCACCGGAGCCCCTCACGCTCTGGTGCCTCACCGACGGCAAACCCGGCCACTGTAGCCAGTTGCTGGGGCTGTCGCAGGCATTGGCGGCGCGCTGGCCCTGCCGCCTGAGCTGGCTCGACACTGGCGCCGGCCTGCGCCGGCGGGCGGCAGCACTGGGCCAGCGGCCCGACCTCATCCTCTGCGCTGGTCATCGCACCCACCTGAGCGGCCTGCGCCTGCGCTGGCATTTTGGCGGCGCGCTGGTGACACTGATGAAACCCAGCCTGCCGCACCGGTTGTTCGACCTGTGCATCGTGCCCCGGCACGACCTGCCAAGGCCCGGACCCCGGGTGCTGCCCACGCGGGGCACCCTCAACGACATCCGCCCCGCCACCGACCCCGACCCGGGCCGCGCCCTGATCCTGATCGGCGGCCCCTCCCGCCATCACGGCTGGGACGACGCACAGATGCTGGCCCAGCTGCGGGAGCTGCTGGCGGCCCTGCCGGCACTGCAGTGGTCGCTGACCACCTCCCGGCGCACCCCCGACAGCTTCCTGATGGCGGTCACCCGGCTGAATAACGAGCGCTTGACCATCATGCCGGTCGAGCTTGCCACTCGCGACTGGCTGCTGGAGCAATACCGGCGCTGCGCCACTGTCTGGGTCAGCGAGGACAGTGTGTCGATGGTCTACGAAGCACTGGCCACCGGCGCCGCCGTGGGGGTGCTGGCGGTACCGCGACAACAGCAAAGCCGCGTCAGCCGCGGCCTGGACCAGTTGCTGGAGAGCGGCTTCCTGACTCGCTTGGCAACGCTACGGCAGGCCGGTACCATGCCCCGACCGCAGCCCGCCCCGAACGAAACCGATCGCGTGGCGGACTATCTTCTCCACTGGATCAGCGAGCGAAACGGACAGCCCCTTGCCCACCATGAAAGTCCTGCAGGTTCTACCCTGCCTCAATAGCGGCGGCGTCGAGCGGGGTACCCTGGATTTTGCGCGCTCGCTGGTGGCTGGCGGGCACCAGTCCCTGGTGATGTCCTCCGGCGGGCGCCTGCAAGCGCAACTGGAGCAGGAAGGTTCCCGGCATGTGCGCTTTGCGGTGCACGCCAAGTCGCCACTGTCGCTGCTGCGGGTGCCGGCCCTGCGCCGCCTGCTACTGGCCCTCGCCCCGGATGTGATTCATGTGCGCTCGAGGGTGCCGGCCTGGATGGTGTGGCTGGCACTAAAACCACTGCCGGCAAGACAGCGGCCGCTGCTGGTTTCCACCTTTCACGGGCTCTACTCGGTGAGTCTCTACAGCGCCATCATGGGTTGCGGCGACCGGGTGATCGCCATCTCGGAATGCGTGCGCGACTATATCCTGCGCCACTATCCACAGGTGGATCCGGCGCGCATCCAGGTCATCCCCCGGGGCGCCGACACCAGCCAGTTCTGCGGCCCCGGCTCGCCGGACTGGGACGCAAGCGCGCACCAGCAATGGCGGACCCGCTTCGACAGAGAGCTTCCCGCCACCGTCGGCAGGCCACTGCTGCTGATGCCCGGCCGCCTCAGCCCCTGGAAGGGGCAGCACGAGTTCATCGACCTGATCGCCGACCTCCAGCGTGCCGGCATCGACTGCAGCGGGCTCATTGTTGGCGAGCCCACCCCCGGCAAGGAACGCTATCTCCACGAGCTGCGCGAGCGGGCGGCGGCGGAGGGCCTGGCGGAGCGCCTGTATTTTCCCGGTCACCGGGACGACATGGACCACCTCTACATCCGCTCGAACCTGGTGTTCAACCTGTCGCGCAAGGCCGAGCCCTTCGGCCGCACGGTGATCGAGGCACTGGCGGTGGGCACACCGGTGGTGAGCTGGGACGAAGGCGGGCCGGCGGAGTCGCTGCGCGAAGCCTTCCCCCAGGGCCTGGTGGCACAGGGCGACCGCACGGCGCTGGCACAGCGGGTCGGCGAGCTGCTGGCGGCACCGCCGCCGGCACCGCAACTGCCGCCGCAATTTACCCTTCAGGCCCAGGCGGAGGCCACCCTGGCCGTGTACCGCGAGGGTCTGGCAGCACGGGAGCAAGGCTGATGCGAATCCTGCACGTGGCCCATCAACAGTTGCGCAAGTACGGGCACACCCGGGTGAGCTGGGCGCGCAAGCTCTACCACGGGCTGATCAAGAACGACTACCTGGTGCAGACCTTCTCCGACCGCGACGTGGCCGCCTTCGAGGCACCGCTGGGCATTCGCGACCTCGGCGTCCGCCGTGCCAACCGGCGCCTGCTGCAGACCGCCGAGGCCTTCGCCCCCGACCTGGTACTGGTGGGTCACTGCGACATCATCGGCAACGACACTCTGGAGGAACTGCGCCGCCGCTGTCCCGGTGTCGTCATCACCGGGCTCAACAACGACCCCCTGTTCGTGCCGGAAAATGCCGCCAAGATCCACCACCGCTGCGCGGTGGTGGATGCCATGTTCGTCTCCACCGGCCTGCCCGAGCTGGAGCCCTTCCGCGGCGCCCGGGCCCGCCTGCTGCACATGCCCAACCCGGCGGACCCGGCCATCGAGGGCGCCGACAACAGCCGCCGGGAGGACTTCGACCACGACCTGCTGTTCTGCAGCAAGTCCACCGCCCACACCGAGCGCGGACGGCTGGTGCAGTCACTGCTGGACACCCTGCCGCCGCAACTGCGCTTCTACACCCCGGGCAGCTTCGGCACACCGGGCGTGTGGGGCCGGGACTACGACGAGACCCTGGCGGTGAGCAAAATGGGGCTCAATCTCAACCGCCAGGAGGGCGGCTACTGGTACTCGTCGGCGCGCATGGCGCAGATGGGCGGCAACGGCATGCTGGTATTCACTCATCGCGGCGCCCGCTTCGAGGAGCTGTTCCCGGCACAGTCGCTGGTGTATTTCAATGACGCCGGGGAGCTGCGCGAGGCCGTGCTGCGCTTTCACCAGGACGACGCCATGCGCCGCCACTGGGCGGCCAACACCCGGGACTTTTTCCACCGCGAGATGAACTGCACGCTCTACGCCAGCTACATTGTCGAGGCCAGCCTCGGCCTGCCCTTCAGTCACGACTACGTCTGGGAGCGCCCGGCATGAGCGATGCCATCACCGTGGTCCAGGCCCTGGCCGGGGCTTCCTACGGGGGCGCCGAGAATTTCTACACCCGGCTGGTCTGCGCACTGGCGCGGGACGAGCGCCTCGCGCAGCACGCCTTCACCCGCCACAACCCCGGACGCGAGGCGCAGCTGGCCGCCGCCGGCGTGCCGGTGCAGACCTTCCGCTTCGGCGGGCGCCTGAGCCTCGCCGGCCACTGGTGCTACCGCCGGGCCCTGCGCCAACTGGCCCCGGAGGTGGTGCTGACCTACATGAACCGCGCCAGCCAGTCCACACCGGCCGGCGCCTACCAGCTGGTGTGCCGCCTGGGCCACTACTACGACCTCAAGTACTACCGCCACGCCGATCACTGGATCGGCATCACCCGCGGCCTGTGCGACCACCTGGTGCGCGGCGGCATGCCGGCGCAGCGGGTACACCGGATTCCCAACTTTGCCGACGAAACCGAACCCGAACCCGTATCGCGCGCCAGCCTGGCCACGCCGGAAGACGTGCCGTTGCTGCTCACCGCCGGTCGCTGCCACCGCAACAAGGCCTTCGACATCCTGCTGGAAGCCATGGCCCAGGTGCCGGATGCCTGGCTGTGGGTGGCTGGCGATGGCCCCGAGCGCGCGGCGCTGGAGCGTCTCGCCCAGGAACTGGGCCTGGGCGAGCGGGTACGCTTTCTCGGCTGGCGCGACGACGTGGACGCCCTGATGCGCAGCGCCGACCTGTTTGTCTGCCCCTCCCGCCACGAGGGCCTGGGCAGCATTGTGCTGGAGGCCTGGTACCACGGCTGCCCCATTATCGCCACCCGCTCCCAG
>JBKDZQ010000508.1:0-4767 GCA_047971325.1 Parahaliea sp. | reverse complement strand
ATGGCACCATGCGCATCGTCAAGGCGGATGGCACCGTCCTCATTGAACACGAGGTGGAAAAAGGCGATATCTGGCGCGCCTGCCAGACCAAGGACGAGCCGGTGCGGGACTGGGTGAAACTGGCGGCAACCCGCGCGCGCCAGTCCGACACCCCGGCCATCTTCTGGCTGGACCGCAACCGCCCCCACGATATCCAGTTGATCAAAAAGGTCAACAAGTACCTGCCAGAGCACGATACCAGTGGCCTGGACATCCGCATCATGACCTATGTCGAGGCGATTCGCCGCAGCATGGAGCGCATGCTGCGCGGCCGCGACACCATTTCCGTCAACGGCACTGTGTTGCGGGACTATCTCACCGACCTGTTCCCTATTATGGAACTGGGCACCTCCGCCTAGATGCTTTCCAACGTGCCCATGCTCAAGGGCGGCGGCATGTACGAAACCGGCGCCGGCGGCTCCGCGCCCAAGCATGTACAGCAGGTCGAAGAGGAAAACCATCTGCGCTGGGATTCCCTGGGCGAGTTCATGGCGCTGGCGGTATCGCTGGAAGACATCGGCGTCAAGTACGACAACCCGCGCGCCAAAGTGCTGGCCACCACCCTGGACCAGGCCACCGGCAAACTGCTGGAAAACAACAAGTCACCATCGCGTCGTACCGGCGAGCTGGACAACCGCGGCAGCCACTTCTACCTGGGCATGTACTGGGCCCAGGCGGTGGCGTCGCAAAACCAGGACAGCGAGCTGGCAACGATGTTCAAGCCGCTGGCGGAGGCGATGACGGCCAATGAAGACAAGGTCATTGCCGAACTCGCCGCCGTCCAGGGCCGGCCGGCACAGCTCGACGGCTACTACCACGCCATGCGCGACACAGTGAAAAAAGTCATGCGCCCCAGCGCCACCCTCAATGGCCTGCTGGCACAGGCCAACAGCGGGCGCTAGGTTCAGGGGTTGTTGCCCGCCACCCGCAACGGGCATGTGTCCGTTGTGGGTGGCGTCTGCCTCACCGGTAAACACTGCCGGCAGCACTGGCCACTTCGGGTCGTCAGCGCGCCCGCGGACGGTCAGCGCCCGTTCAGTATATCGCGCAGCAGATCCGCCAGGCGCGTGACCGTGTCGTGATCGGGCACCGGCACATGCAGATAGCGTTCACCGGTTTTCGCATCCCGCCGCACCAGGGAGCCACCTGGTCCGGCATGGGAAGACGACGGTTCCGCAGCCATTTCAGCCAGCAATGTCTGGCCCAGATCGAACAGGGCCTGCCAGGGACTGGCTGGCTGGACCTGTGCCTTCGCCGGAGGATGTGACTCTCCCGGCGCGGAGTTTTCAACGACATCCTGTTCGGTCGCGGCCTGCCCCTGCGCTGCACGGACAGCTGGAAGGGTTGGCGTGACATCATCCATCGGCGCAAATAACCGCGGCTCGGTGCTCGCCTCGCCAGTGATGCGCTCCACGCTTTCCATAAAGCGGGTGAGTTGACTGCCCCCCAGATGAACTTCCTTCTCGCCACCATCGAGTACACCTGCCGCCAGCGATTGCTTGAACTCCAGCAGGCCCATCAGATTGTGCTCGATACTGGATTCCGCAACGAAGTTGAAAACCTGCACCGAACGGTGCTGACCCAGGCGGTGAGCACGACCAATACGCTGCTCCAGCACCGCCGGATTCCAGGGCAGATCGAGGTTCATCACCACGCTGGCACACTGCAGGTTGAGCCCCACACCACCGGCATCCGTTGCCAGGAAAACCCGACACTGGGGCTCTGCCCTGAAGCGCTCCACCAAGGCGCCTCGCTGTCGGCTCGGGACACCGCCATGAAACAGTACATGGCCATAGCCAGCAGCCGCAAGCGCCTGTGACAGCAGCTCATGGCTGCGCAGCCACTGGCTGAAGATCACGACTTTCACATCCGGATCGGCAAGCAATTCATCCAGCACCCGCAGCAGTTCTGGGATCTTGGCACCTTCATCACGCCGGGGATCGAGCAGATAGGTGCTGTCGCAAACCATACGCATGTTCTGCAGGGCGGCTCGGAGGATGTTCTGGTCCTTCTCCGACAGGAAATGGCGTTTTTTCCAGCGCGCGACGATGCGCGCCACCGTCTCCGCATTCTCCTCATGCAAAGCCCGTTGCGCCGGCCCCAGGGGCAGCAGGTAGACTTTGTTGCGGCGCGGTGGCAACTGGGTCAACACCTCGGCCTTGCGCCGGCGAATCAGAATGGGCTGGAGGGTTCGCGCCACCTCATCTAGCCGCTGATAACCCACCACCTGGCCACCCTCTGCCACGATCTGGTGGCGTTCGAGAAACCGCCAGGTCGGTCCCAGGCGGTGCTGGTCCACAAACTGGACGACGGACACGAGTTCCCGCAGGCGGTTTTCCAGTGGCGTGCCGGTGAGTACCAGGGCGTGGCGACTACGCACCTGCTTCATCGCTCGCGCAGCCTTGGTATCCCAATTTTTGATACGCTGGGCCTCGTCGGCAATCACCAGATCAGGCTCCCAGGCATTGATGAGATCCAGATCACGGCGCACAGTGTCGTAGTTGGTGATCTTGAAAACCGCCGGCTGGGCGAACTGCGCGGCACGCTCCCGCTGTGGACCATCCACCACTAAAGCGGTGCGCCCGCAGAGGCGGGAGACTTCCTCGTGCCACTGATGCTTGAGTGATGTCGGACAGACCACGAGCACCCGTCTTACCCCCGAATGACGCAGCAGTATCTCGGCTGCGGCAATGGCCTGTATGGTCTTGCCGAGCCCCATGTCGTCGGCAATGATGGCGCGTCCGGCTGCAGCGGCGAACAGTGCTCCCTCGCACTGATAGGGGTATAGCGGCACACTCAGAAGGTCGCGCAGCGCGGGGGTGGCGGGGCCCTGGGGATACAGCTCCGCCAGATGTCCGCGGCGAGCGTCCTCGGCCCTGCTCTCGGCGGCAAAAGCCAGCGCGTCCTGGTAGCAACGCACCTCGTGGCGCGAGCGCCGGGTGGCGGCCAGAAAATCCTCCAGTTTATCCAGTCCTTCGGCAGACAGTTGCCAGCCATTACCTGGATCGAACAGGGCCTGCGCGCGCTTGAGCAACGCGGCTGGACAAGCCTGCCCTGGCGTAAAACAGATATGGCGCTGGGCACCATAGCGCAACCACACTTCACTGTACTGCGGTTGAAAGCCACGCCGCAGCGCCGCCTTGCCGCTGCGGCGTCGCTCCAGGTGCCCAAGCAGGAACTCAATGTGCTTACAGGTACCCAGCAGGTTGGTGGCAAAACCGGACACGCGCAATAATTATCGCCTGGTGCCGGGCCTCGGATGGCCACTCGATAGCCACTGCCACTGTCCGGGTTAGTCACCTGAAATTCGGAAAAGACGGCTTCCTCGCCCAGATTCTCCACCGTGAACGACTGTTCGCGACCGTACTGGCGGCGCAAGGCCAGCTGCCATTCTCCGGTACTGATATCTTCCGGTGGCCGGATACGGGAATAACGCCGTTGCCGGGAGGATTTCGTTCGTTTCTTTGACTGGGTCATATGGATCAGCGTAGTGAAAAAAGGGCCAGTCTAGCCGCGAGCGGTCTCCAGACCAACCGTTTCGGGAGAGCTGTACCGATGCGGCCGCGGCCCCCTGCCCTTTATCAGCTATGCGAAAATATCCCTAACACCTGCCTTAGCCGCATGACCAGTGGAGAAAAACAGTTGGCTCGTCGGCTGGAAAGACATCTCGCGCGCCCAGTACAGCGCGGTGCTTATCGATGAAGGCCACGACTTTCAGGCGCAGTGACTGCAGCCCATCACCTAGATGATTGCCCCGGAAAAAGACTCTGTGCTGCTACTCTACGATGATACCCAGTCTATCCATCAACACAGAAAAGCCGGCCGACGGAAGTGAGCCAGTAACTCCACGTGCGGCGTCTGGGGAAACAGATCCAGCGGCTGCACTGCCACCGCCTCGAAACCGGCGGCCAGCATCACCCGCACATCACGACAGAAGGTCGCCAGATCGCAGGACACATAGAGGATTTCGCGCAGTTTGCTGCGGATGTTGAACAGCTCGGCAGCGCCCTGCAGCCCGTCGCGCGGAGGATCGAGCAGCAGCAGTTGCGCGTCACCGTGCCCGCGCAGCAAACGGGCATAAGCGCCCGGGGCGTAGAGATCGTGCGTCAGTACACTGACTCCGGGCAAGTCGCGTGCAGCCAGCGCGGCAGTCGCTTCCGCCACCGCTTCCACCGCGACGACATTGCGACAACCGGATGCGGACAGCACCTCGGTAAAATTGCCCGAACCGGCAAACAGTTCCAGCACCTTGGTCTGGGCGGGCAGCCCTATCAACCGCAGGCGGTCGCACAACCAGTCTCTCATGCGCTGGTTCTGGGCGTCGTTGCCCTGGCGAAACGGCAAGCGACGACCGACCTGGGTGCCCTGGATCTCATCGATATCGATTGTTGTCCATTGATTGCGTCCTGCCGGGCGCCAATCGCGCACCGGCAGGCTGGCGCGCAACCCGGCCAACAATGCGGCAGTGCCGGGGCTGAGCACCGGGCACTGCTCTACATCCACCAGATCACCACCGCCAGCGGCAAGAAAACCCAGGCGGCGCCCATCACTGCGCAGTTGCGCCCGGTTGCGGTAGCCCAGCTCAAGGTCGCCGGGAATCAAGGGCAGCAATTGCGGATCGGCAATACCCAGACGTCCCAGTTCTACCGCCACCCGGTGCTGTTTGGCCTCGCACTGGGCAGCGTAGGACACAAACTGCCAGGGACAGCCACCACAGCGGCCCGCTCC
>JBKDZQ010000507.1:0-4183 GCA_047971325.1 Parahaliea sp. | reverse complement strand
GGCTATCGATACCGTGTACTTATGATCTGCGCTGAAAATGATTGCCCCGCTTTTTCAGACGCGGCGCTGCTTTCCGTTGACCCCCGTCCTCCGGCAGTTCCTGTTCCCGTGAGTGGCATGCTGGAACTGCTTTTGACGGCTCTACTTGTACTGATCAGTGCTGGTTTGTACCACCGTCGAGGGCACCGGCAGCACGACGACGCGATACGTATTTGCAGTGCATTGCGATTGTAGGACGGTTCGAGCAGTGCAAGAATGGCCGCCGGACGACCCTGAAGGCCATCGCCAGAAAGAACGGCTACTCGGAAGCGGCCTACTATCGCCCGGCCGGTGATGCCTGGGGTCTGTGCACTGGTTTACCCCCCGGTTGCGAAGTGGACCTCTGCGGTCATGCCACCCTGGCTGTGGCCTATGTGCTGTCCCGATGCAAGGTCGGTGGCGACGGCGAATAGGCGTTCAGCCCCTCGGAGACAAAAACCACTGTGAACAGTGGCGTTTCAGGGCTAGGCGGCGCCCCTGCGAGTGTGGATAATCCTCCGCCCGATGGTGGGGTGTTTTGCCAAACGCCCCGTTACTCCCTATAGTCAATATTGTAATGGTAGCCAAGGTTCCGGTGGTTTGGTTGCTGCGGTTCCAATTGAGGTTCAGGCAAGGCTATGAAGATAGGAATTCTCTCACGCAATCGTAAACTCTACTCCACCCGGCGGCTGGTCGAGGAGGCCAGGCTCCGGGGTCACGAGACACGTGTCGTCGACGTGCTCAAGTGCTACATGAACATCACCAGCAACGAGCCCGCGGTGTACTACCAGTCCGGTCCCGACAAGGTGGAGCCGGTGCACTTCGACGCGGTCATTCCACGGATTGGTGCCAGTGTGACCGCTTATGGCTGCGCGGTGCTGCGGCAGTTCGAGGTCGGCCAGACCTACTCCATCAACGAGTCGATTGCGATCACCCGCTCCCGCGACAAACTGCGGGCGCATCAGTTGCTGGCGCGGCGGGGCATCGGTCAGCCGGTGACCGCCTACGCCCACTCGGCGCAGGCTACCGACCACCTGATCGAGTCCGTAGGTGGTGCCCCGCTGATCCTCAAACTGACCAACAGCACCCATGGCAATGGGGTGCTGCTGGCGGAAACCAAGAAAGCGGCGGAAGCCCTGATCAATGCCTTCCGGGGCATTGGCTCCGACTTTCTGGTACAGGAATTCATCAAGGAAGCGGGTGGTTCCGATATCCGTTGTTTTGTGGTGGGTGAACGTGTCATCGCCGCCATGCAGCGCCAGGCGGTGAAGGGGGAGTACCGCTCAAATCTGCACCGGGGTGGTTCCGCCGAGGTCATCAAATTGCGTCCGGATGAGCGCCGGCTGGCCATTCGCGCGGCCAAGGTCATGGGCCTGGACCTCGCCGGTGTCGATATCCTGCGTTCAGCCCACGGCCCGCTGGTGATCGAGGTGAATTCCTCGCCCGGCCTGGAGGGCATCGAAGGCGCCACCGGCATCAACGTGGCGGGCAAGATCATTGAATATATCGAGAAAGACTCCCAGGCCGGACCCAACAAGCCGACCGGGCGTGGCTAGCACCAGCTCGCCTTTGCGGCGCCGCCGGTCTCGGAAAAGCCTGCACGGTGCGTCGGTCAGGCAGGGTACCACCACGGGCTAAGTGCCCTTCGGGCTGGGGCAGGTGTGAGCGTCGCACATGCGCATCAGTCGCGAACAGAAAAAGCGAAATGGGTGAAGATCGGGAGGGCCGGAACGGGCACCGTTACCGGAGCGTGGGCTGGAAATCGCCTGCCCGCTGGGGGATGATGCCGCCACACGGCGCAGCCCATCGCAGGCTTCCGCTAACCATCCAGACTGATTGCCGATGAGGACGTGTTGTGAAGAAATTGATTCGAGCTGTGGCCCTGGCGGGCGCGGGCTCCCTGCTGGTGAGCGCCTGTTCAAAACCTGGCCAGGCCGTCGGGACCGGGCCGGCGGCCGTTGCCGCCGCCGATACCGAGGTGGTGGCGGCATTTCGTGAATTGCTGCGGGAAAACTACGCGGTGGATATGGCCCGCTACCCCTTCACTGCCAGTTATCGCGGTATCAGGACCTATAACGGCCAGTGGAATTCCGACGCCGAGTCCTTCTACGACGAAAGCCGCGACATCCTCGAGGCGCGGTTGTCTCAGCTCCGGCAGTTTGACCGCGCAGTGCTGGCACCGGCGGAGCGGCTGTCCTACGACATCTACACGCTCGACCTGGAGCGCCGCATCGACAGTGACAACTTTCGCCACCACCAGTTTGTCATCCAGCAACACCGCGGTCCCCACACCGAGGTGGCCAGCAACCTCATCAATATCCACACGGTGCAGAGTGTGCAGGACGCCAAGGATTATATCGCTCGCCTGAACAATGTCGCGACCTGGTTTGACCAGGTGATCGAGCAGATGCGTATCCGCGAGGCGAAAAAAATGCTGCTGGCGGATTGGCAGTACCCACCGATGGCGCAGGCCTCACGGAATATCATCAGCGGCGTGCCCTTTGACAGCTCCGGCAGGGACTCCACCCTGTGGGCCGATTTCCAGGCCAAGGTGGCGGCCCTGGAAATCGATGATGCCGAGCGCCAGCGTCTGCTGGCGGCGGCACGCACGGTCCTGGTCGATGTGGTACAGCCGGCCTATGAAAAGCTGATTTCCGCCATCGAGCAGCAGGGAGCGAAAGCCTCCGGTGATGACGGGGTGTGGAAATTTCCCGATGGAAAGGACTTCTACGCCGAGCGTCTGCGCTGGTTCACCACCACCGAGCTGAGCGCTGCCGAAGTCCACGACATCGGGCTGCGGGAAGTGGCGCGCATTCACCGGCAAATGCTGGCGATCAAGGACGCGGTGGGTTTCGATGGCACTCTGGTGGATTTTTTCGACTATATGCGCACTGACCCACAGTTCTACTACCCCAACACCGATCAGGGCCGCGCCGATTACCTGGCAGAAGCCACTCGTCTGATCGATGTGATGCGCCAGCGTCTGCCCGAGCAGTTTGGCCTGATTCCCCGGGCGGAACTGCTAGTGAAGCGAGTCGAGTCCTTCCGTGAGAAATCCGCCGGCAAGGCCTTTTACAGTGGGCCGCCCGCCGACGGCTCGCGCCCCGGGATCTACTATGCCAACCTATACGACATGATGGACATGCCCAAATACCAGATGGAGGCCCTGGCCTACCACGAGGGGATTCCCGGCCACCACATGCAGCGCGCTATTTCCGTGGAACTCAAGGACATTCCGGAGTTCCAGAAGTACGCCAGCTTCACTGCCTACACCGAGGGCTGGGGGCTGTACACGGAACAGTTACCGAAGGAGATGGGCTTCTACCAGGACCCTTACTCCGATTTTGGCCGCCTGGCCATGGAGCTGTGGCGGGCCTGTCGCCTGGTAGTGGACACCGGTATTCACAGCAAGCGCTGGACCCGCGAACAGGCCATTGCCTATCTGCTGGAAAACACCCCCAATTCCGAGGGTGACTCCACCAAGGCCATCGAACGCTACATCGCCATGCCCGGCCAGGCCACCGCCTACCTGATCGGCAAGTTGAAACTCATCGAACTGCGGGAAAAAGCCCGGGTGGCGCTGGGAGAGGACTTTGATATCCGCGACTTTCACGACGAAGTGCTCAAAGACGGGCCGGTGCCGCTGTCGCTGCTGGAGCAGAAGGTCGATGGCATGATTGCGCGGGCTTCCGCCGGCTAATGCACTGTGCTTGTGCAACCCGCGTAGTCAGGTGCCTGTATCACAGACGCGCCTGATCTACGCATCGTCTTGCAAGTGCTCCAGCACCTCGTCCCAGACGGCGAAAATCTCGTCACCGAAGAGGTAGAAGGTAATATTCAGCTCGCTGAACGCGGCCTCCGCGCAGACTCCCAGGGCAACCTGCGCGGCTTCTTTCAGGGGATAGCCGTACACGCCACAGGAAATGGCTGGCACCGCCAGGCTGTGGCAGTCATTTTCCAGAGCCAGCTGGAAGGTGTTGCGATAGGCGCTGGTCAGCAGGCTCCGATGGCCCGGGTCGATACCGTAGCGCGGTCCCACCGTATGGATGACGAAGCGGGCGTCCAGCTTGCCGGCGGCGGTGATGCGGGCCTGGCCGGCGGGGCAGCGAATGCCGTTGTGCTCTGGCACCGCCCGGCAGGCCGCCAGCAGGGCGGGGCCGGCGGC
>JBKDZQ010000506.1:0-5803 GCA_047971325.1 Parahaliea sp. | reverse complement strand
TGCCGTCGATGGGGTTGCCCAGTGCGTCCACCACCCGGCCCTGCAGTTCGGGGCCCACCGGCACTTCCAGAATGCGGCCGGTGCAACGGCAGGACTGGCCTTCCGCCAGACCTTTATAGTCGCCCAGTACCACGGCGCCGACAGAGTCGCGCTCCAGGTTCAGCGCCATGCCGTAGACGCCGCCCTCGAACTCGATCATCTCACCGTACATCACATCGTTGAGGCCGTGGATACGGATGATGCCGTCGGTAACCGAGACCACCGTGCCTTCGTTGCGAGCCTCGGAGGACACATCGAGTTGGTCGATGCGCTGTTTGATGATCTCGCTAATTTCTGATGGATTCAGTTGCTGCATGCTCTGTTCCTCAATCCTACAAATTCATTGCTTCGGCGAGCTTGTTCAGCCTGCCGCGCACGGACCCGTCGATCACCAGATCACCGGCCCGGATTAATACGCCGCCCAGAAGGCTCCCGTCGGTCGCTGTGGTGACCTTCACTTCGCGCTCCAGTCGCTTGCCCAGCGCCGTTGCCAGCTTGTCGCGGGTGGCGTCGTCCAGGTCGAAGGCGGAGCGCACCTCCACCTCCACTGTCTTTTCCTGGCTGGCCTTGAACAGCGCAAACTGGGAATGGATCTCCGGCAGCAGGGCGAGGCGTTTGTTACTGGCCAGGATGGCGATGAAATTGCCCATGGGTGCACCCAGGGCGTCCCCGCACACATCAATCAGGGTCCTGGCCTGCTGCTCGCTGGTCAGCGCCGGGTTGTTCAACACCCTGGTCATGACAGGTTGCCTGGCAACCGCAGCGGCGGTGGCCAGCTGGCTTTCCCAGGTGGCGAGCTCTCCCTTCCCGCGGGCGTACTCGAAAGCCGCCCTGGCGTAGGGGCGCGCCAGTGTGCTCAGTTCAGCCATGGAATCCTCGCATTAAAGCTCTGCCGCCAACTGGTCGACCAACTCGGCGTGGGTGTTGCGGTCGATACTCTTGCCCAGTACCTTTTCAGCACCGGCCAGCGACAGCGCCGCCACTTGTGTGCGCAGGGCTTCTCGCGCACGGTTGGTTTCCTGCTCGATTTCGGCCTGTGCGGATGCCTTGACACGGTCCGCTTCCACCGTCGCCGCCGCTTTCGCTTCGTCGACAATCTGGTTGGCGCGCTTGTTGGCGGAATCGATGATGCCCGCGGCCTCGGTCTTGGCCTCGCGCAGATGTCCAACCGCCTTTTCCTTGGCCAGTTCCAGATCGTGATTGGCGCGGTCAGCAGCAGCCAGTCCGTCAGCAATTTTCTTTTCGCGCTCCTGCATGGCGGCCAACAATGGGGGCCACACGTACTTCATGCAGAACACCACAAAACAGACAAACGCGACCATCTGCCCGATGAGCGTAAGATTAATATTCACGCCGTGCTCCTCACAGATTACTTGAGGGCTGCGCCAGGCAGCCCCGGTTCTCGCTGGTTGTTCGCCTAGCCGGCAACCACGAAGATCAGGTACATCGCAATACCGACACCGATAATCGGAATAGCGTCCACCAGGCCGGCGCCGAGGAAGAAGGTCACCTGCAGCTTCGGAGCGAGTTCGGGCTGGCGGGCAGAACCTTCAATCAGCTTGCCACCGAGCAGGCCAACGCCGATAGCGGCACCCAGACCACCCAGACCCATCATGATGGCGGCAGCAACGTAGATCAATTCCATGGTTTTCTCCTAAGGTTAATAAGCATTCGCTTGTGAAAAGTAAATCAGTGGTCTTCGTGGGCCATGCTGAGATATACCACTGTCAGCACCATGAAGATGAATGCCTGCAGGGTGATGATCAGGATATGGAAGATCGCCCAGCCGATTTGCAGCAGCCCCGCGGGGACCAGCCACAGCAAGCCACCGCTGAACAGGGCCGCAATCAGGATGAAGATCATCTCGCCGGCGTACATGTTGCCGAACAGTCGCAGGCCGAGGGAGAAGGGTTTGGCCAGCAGGCCAACCACTTCCATGAACAGGTTCACCGGAATGAAAATCCAGTGGTTGAAAGGGTTCAGCGTCAACTCTTTGGCAAAGCCGAAGCCCTTTACCTTGATGGAATAGTAGAGCATCAGGATGAACACGCCCAGCGCCATGCCCATGGTGATATTCGGGTCGGTGGAGGGCACGATTTTGTGGTAGCCAACACCCACCAGCGACAGGGACCAGGGAATCAAATCCACCGGAATCAGGTCCATCAGATTCATCAGGAAAACCCAGACAAAGACCGTCAGGGCGAGGGGGGCGATCAATGGATTGCGGCCGTGGAAGGTGTCGCGCACGGTATTGTCGACAAAACCGACGATCATCTCCACAAAATTCAGCAGACCGGAGGGTACGCCTGAGCTGGCTTTGAGCGCCATGCGCCGGAACAGCCAGCAGAACAGTAAACCGAGCCCAATGGACCACAGCATGGAATCCACATGGATGGCATTGAAGCCCATCGCCGCAGTTTCCTCACCGCCATGTGCCATCACCCAGGCACCGCCTTCGCCTACCACCGAACCGTCGTAACGCTCGAAACCGGCGGGCAGCTTACCGTAGGTGAGGTTCGTCAGGTGGTGGACAATGTACTCGGAAACGGTCTGGTTTTTGCCTGCCATCTAATCCAACTCTTGTATCTGTACACTTGTAGCCGGTTGTTGCCGCAGCAGCATCCAGCTTCCAGTTATCTGTATCGCCAGCATTGCAATATAGCTGGCGAAAACCGCCACCGGGGCGATCGGCCGCAACAGTATGAAGGTTGCGGCAAATCCTGTTGCACTCAACAGGAACTTGATGACTTCACCGGTGTAGCTGGCATGGGCCACAGCCCGTGCCGAACGCGCACCGCGATAGGCAAAAGCCTTGGCCGCAAACCAAGCCTGGGACACTATCGCCACCAGTCCGCCACAAAGCGCGGACAGGGCCCAGTTGCTATCCCATAACAGCAACGACAGGCAAACCACTGCCAGCACAGTCAGCTGTGCCATGCTGATCCAGACTACGGGTGGTTTCGCGATTCGCGCCCCTCCGGATGAACCGGGGGCTGTTCTGCTGTCGCGTTGCGCCATGGGGATGTTTACCCTTCCTGCGCGCGCGCTGCATTATAGGGGCAATACAGTACCTGTTCAACAAAACATGAACGCCGGCAGACAGCTGATTTTACCACCAGTTTCCCCTGTATTCACCGCAAAAACGGCTATCTGAAGAGCTCGGCTTTGGCACAAACACTTTATCTGGTGGATGGCAGAAAAAAAACCACCATATACAGTATTTTAAAAAAGAAAAGTTATTTAATGTGACTTAAAATTCCATCCAGCTCATCGAGACTGTTGTAGGCGAACACCAGTTTGCCCCGTCCCTTGGCCGTGTGCTGTATCTGCACCACGGCACCCAGCCTCTGGGAGAGATCGTCCTGCAACTGGCGAATATTGGGGTCCACACGGGCGGACGAGGCCGTGACAGGGCGTTCCTTCATTGCCAGTCGATGACGCACCAGGGCCTCGGTCTGGCGCACCGACATACCCTTGCCCACTACGTTGCGCGCGGCCTGTGACTGGTCGGTGCCAGCCAGGCCGAGCAGGGCCCGGGCGTGTCCCATTTCCAAGTCGCCGCGCTCCAGTAGCATGCGCACATCCTCCTCCAGTGTCATCAGCCGCAGCAGGTTGGTGATGGTGGTACGGGACTTGCCCACAGCCGCGGCCACTTCTTGCTGGGTGAGGTCGAACTCGCGCTGCAGGCGCTGCAGGGCAATGGCCTCCTCCACCGGATTCAAGTCCTCGCGCTGGATGTTCTCGATCAATGCCATGGCAATGGCGGCCTCGTCGGGGACATCACGCACCACCGCGGGAATACTGTCCAGTCCCGCCAGCTGGGTGGCGCGCCAGCGCCGTTCGCCGGCAATGATCTCGTACTTGCTGTCACCGAGGCGCCGCACCACGATGGGCTGCATCACGCCCCGGGCCTTGATGCTCTCGGCCAGCTCCTGCAGAGATTGGGGGTCCATCTCCCGGCGCGGCTGGTACTTACCGCGCTCAATGAGGTCGATGGGCAGTTTTTTCAACTGTCCGTCATCGCCCTGCCCCGCCGCCATCTGCTCCGCCGAGGCCACCGCTTCGCGGGCGGTGTTGCTGGCCCCCAGCAGGGCATCCAGGCCCCGGCCGAGTCCTCGTTTCCTTACGGTCATTGGCTGTCTCCATCAGGTGCCATGATCAGGGCGGGTATCACAATACGGTTTTCGCACACCGGTGCCGATTCGGATGTGTGCAGCGGTGGCTCCTGCGCCGCACTCTCGCCGCGGCGGATGATCTCCCCGGCCAGAGCCATATAGGCCTTGGAGCCTCTTGAATAGCGGTCATAGTACATCACCGGCACCCCGTGGCTGGGTGCCTCCGCCAAACGAATATTGCGCGGTATCACCGTGCGGTAGACCTTGCCGGCAAAGTGCTCGTGTAACTGGGAAGACACATCGTTGGTCAGGCTGTTGCGCGGGTCGTACATGGTGCGCAGGATGCCCTCGACCCGCAGCGCGGGATTCACCGCCCCCGCTACCTTGGAAATGGTGTCGAGCAAGGCCGACAGCCCCTCCAGCGCGTAGTACTCGCACTGCATGGCAATGATCACCCCCTCCGCCGCCACCAGGGCATTAAGGGTCAGCAGGTTCAGTGAGGGCGGGCAGTCGATGAGAATGTAGTCGAACAGGCCGGAGACTTCCTCCAGGGCCCGGCGCAGGCGCCGTTCCCGGCCCGGCACCGTCACCAGTTCGACCTCGGCGGCGGTGAGGTCGCCGTTGGCGGGAATGACCGAGAAGCCGCCGCCGGCATCGGCAAGGATGATGTTCAGCACCGGAGTGCCATGGACCAGCAGGTCGTAGATACTGTATTCGATGGCGTATTTGTCGACCCCACTGCCCATGGTGGCATTGCCCTGGGGGTCAAGATCCACCAGCAGTACGCGCCTTTTGGCGGCGGCCAGGGACGCCGCCAGATTGACACAGGTGGTGGTCTTGCCGACACCGCCTTTCTGGTTCGCTACTGCGAGTATTCTGGCCACGCTTGCCTCTGTCCCTCTGTTGTCGCCACTCGGCCCTCGCTGCCCGACATTGCTGGCCGGGGAAACTGCGCCTACGCCGCGGACAAGCCCAGACTCACCAGGTGCCGCTGTTCCGCGAGGCCCGGCACACACACGGGTGTCACCGCGAGCACTTCGCAAACACCGGACAACGCCGCCAACTCAGCCTCGGGATAATGGCCTTTCATGGCCAGAAAGCGGCCGCCGGGCGCCAGCAGGTGGCGGCAACCCGCCACCATGTCCGCCAGCGAGGCGAAGGCCCGGGACAACACAGCCTCGAAGGGCGTCGCCGGCCGGTGCGATTCCACCCGTTGGTGATGCACCGCCATGTTATCCAAGCCCAATGCCGTTTTCACCTGAAAAAGAAAGCGGGTTTTCTTGCTGTTGCTGTCCAGCAGGTGGAATTCACGCTGAGGATAGACGATGGCCAGGGGCACTCCCGGCAGTCCGGCGCCGGTGCCGACGTCGATCAGCCGCTGCCCGCTGACGAGGGGGGCGATGGCCAGACTGTCCAGCAGGTGTTTACGCACCATGTCGGCGGGCTCGCGTACAGCCGTGAGGTTGTAGGCCCGGTTCCACTTGATGAGCAGGTTCAGGTATTCCCACAGGGCCTCCAGCTGGACCGCGGACAGGGCCAGGTCCAGCGTCCGGCAGCCCTCGGCCAGTTCCCGGCGCAGGACTTCGTCAGCGATATCCGCCACCCGCCGTCGTCAGGCCGACTGGCGGCTGCCGGCCCGCGCCAGCATG
>JBKDZQ010000505.1:0-2471 GCA_047971325.1 Parahaliea sp. | reverse complement strand
GATTACTGCGCCGGAATCGCGTCGTGCGGCAAATACGATGTTTGCCGTGACGGGTGAGGAACTGCGGCAAACCTACACGCCAGGCAAGACCGAAACCCCGTGATCACAGTGATCGCCGGCGTAAACGGTGCCGGCAAGAGTTCGGTGGCCGGTGCCAATCTCCGTCACAATGGGGCCGACTACTTCAATCCGGACGAAGTGGCTCGGGATCTGCGGGCCGACGATTCGAACTTGTCGGAGGTCGAGGCCAACAGCAAGGCATGGCAGATGGGCTACGAGCAACTGCTGCGCGCGATCGATGAAGGTCAGGACTATATCTTCGAAACGACCCTCGGTGGCAACACCATCTGCCAGACCCTGCACGATGCGATCGACCGGGGCGAGGAGGTTCGGGTATTTTTCGTGGGGCTGGCATCGCCCGAACTGCACATTGAGCGGGTGGCGGCGCGGGTCAACCGCGGCGGACACCCGATCCCCGAAGCCAAGATCCGAGAACGCTGGGTCAGCGCGATTCACAATCTGATGGGGCTGATCCCGCGCTGTGCTGCTGTCAGTGTCTTCGACAACACGGCTGGGGATACGGGGGCAGGGCCCACCCCGGTTTGTCTGTTTGTGCTGCACGGTGACCAGTTCGTCAGCCCACCCGTGAACCCAATGCCCGATTGGGCCAAGCCGCTCGCCAGTGTGGCCATTACCAGGACTCTGACCTGAGGTATTGGTGTTGATTTGCACTTAAAACTGAACCGGGGGGCAATTTTGGATGCAAATCAACAAATCATACTCTGGATAGAGGGCAGTCGTTTTCTTCGTCATGGTAGCTCGACGCTTTTTACTTCAAAAACATGTGTAATGGCATGACCATTTCAGGCAAATCGGTAGTGTGTAGCTTGGGTTACCGGATTCACCGCAAGCGGTTTGAATGCAGCGATGCACTCACCACCTGAGTGGCCTACCGAGCGGTACTCTGCCCATCGTCCCCTGATACTCGTGCTTTAGAACCGAATTGTTGTGCCGTTGGCCAGTAGCGTGGGTCTTCTGGTCGAAGTGAAGAAGCACGGCCAGCCCAGACATGAACATTTTCTCAACACTATGTTCGTATATGTACACGGTGTAGCTGCGTATTCCAGACCAAGCCTGCCACTGATTCCACGCGAAGCCTGCCACCCATTCCACGGCAAAGCTGCCACTGATTCCAGGGCAAGCCTGCCACCCCGGCAGACTGTCTGAGGGCACCCACCAGAGCACCCGACGCGGGATAACTCACCGGTACCCTGTCCCTTTCCACACGGAGGGGGACAGATGCCAGCAAAGAGGTTATCCATGCGTAAAATCAAAGAGGTCCTGCGCCTTAAATGGGCCCAGGGCATGAGCAATCGCAAGATTGCCACCAGTTGCGGCATTGGCCGCCCCACCGTCAGCGAGTACCTTCGCCGCGCTGCCGACGCCGGCTTGAGTTGGCCACTGCCGGCCGACCTGGACGATAGCCGTCTGGAGCGGCTGCTGTTCCCGCCACCGCCGGATCTGCCCGCCGAGTCACGCGGAATTCCCGACTGGCAGCAGATCCATCAAGAGCTCAAGCACAAGCATGTCACCCTGTTCCTGCTCTGGCAGGAGTACCGCCAGGCTCATCCTGATGGCTACCAGTACAGCTGGTTCTGCGAGCACTATCGTGCCTGGCAGGGCAAACTGGATGTGGTCATGCGCCAGGACCACCGCGCCGGTGAGAAGCTGTTCGTGGACTATGCGGGCCAGACGGTACCGATCATTGATCGAACCACCGGCGAGGTTCGTGAGGCGCAGGTCTTTGTCGCCGTGCTGGGCGCCTCCAACTACACCTACGCCGAGGCTACCTGGGGCCAGAGCCTGCCGGACTGGATCGGCTCCCACGTTCGCACCTTCCGCTTCCTCGGCGGTGTACCCGAGGTGGTAGTGCCGGACAACCTGCGATCCGGTGTCAGCAAAGCCCATCGCTATGAGCCAGACGTTAATCCCACTTACCAGGACATGGCGTCCCATTACGGTGTGGCAGTACTGCCAGCCCGGGTGCGCCGACCGCGTGATAAAGCCAAGGCGGAGAATGGTGTGCTGGTGGTCGAGCGCTGGATACTCGCCGCCCTGCGTCGCCGCCAGTTCTTCTCTCTGGCAGAACTTAACGCCGCCATCAGTGAACTACTTGGTGCACTCAACCAACGCCCCTTCCGCACGCTGCCGGGCTGTCGCCGGGACCACTTCGAACAGTTGGACCAACCGGCATTGCAGCCCCTGCCGGGAGAGCCCTACGTCTACCCCGAGTGGAAGAAGGCCCGCGTGCATATCGATTACCACGTGGCCATCGACGGGCACTACTACTCGGTGCCCTGCGCACTGATCAAGCGGGAAGTGGAGGTCCGCATCACCCGCAATACGGTGGAGTGCTTCCACCGGGGCAACCGGGTCGCGAGCCACCGGCGTTCCAACCAGAAGGGGCGCCA
>JBKDZQ010000504.1:0-6976 GCA_047971325.1 Parahaliea sp. | reverse complement strand
TCGTTGAGTGGCAGTGCCAGTACCCGAAAATCCTCTGCCAGCGCGTCCGACAGGGGCGGGGCGCAGGCCAGCAGGGGCTGGTAACCCAGCGCTGCCAGTGCCTGGTAGAGGCCGATGGCGCCCACCGGACCGTCGGTTTCAAAGGTGTCGGCCACCGGGAAGCCGGTGCCGATGATGACGCAGCCACGGACCTGCTGCAGCAGGCGGGCGGCGCGCAGGTAGTAGCCCGGCTCCAGTGCTGCCTGGGCGACCCGCATCTGGCGCGGGTTGCGCTCTACCAGCAGGTTTTCGATGGCCTGTGACAGTGCCTGTTCGTTCATGCCTTGTTCATTCCCGATACTCCGGCAGTGGCAGATGCTGCAAGCGGTAGTGGGCCAGGTGCAGCGCGTTGTGGGCTTGTTCCACGGTGATCGGCGTAAAACGCAGGGTAGTGCCGGCGGTGCGCTGGGCCAGACGGGCGGCGTCCAGTGACAGTGCGGCGCCAATCTTGGGATAGCCGCCGATGGTCTGGCGGTCGTTCAGCAGCACGATGGGCTGGCCGTCCGCCGGAATCTGGATGGCGCCAAAGCTGAGACCCTCGGACAGGATGCCGTCGATGTCGCAGGCGATGGCGGGGCCCTCCAGGCGATAGCCCATGCGGTCGCAGCGCTCGCTCACCCGGTATTCCCCGCTGAAGAAACGGTGTTGTTCCAGGGTGCTGAAGTGGGCCTGCTGGTAACCGGGTATCACCCGCAGGCTGAGATCTTCGTCATAGCGTGGTTGCTGTTCATCGGGCAGGTAGCGCAGTGGTCCCGCCGTGTCCCGGGCGCAGGGCAGGACATCGCCGGGTTGCAGTTTGTCACCGTGCAGGCCGCCGATATGCTCCCGTGGCACGGTAGCGGTGCTGCCAAAGCGCGGCGCGACGCTAAAGCCGCCGGCCACGCCAAGGTAGGCGCGACAACCGCCGGTATCGGCGCCGGAGAAGTCGAGGGCGATCTCGTCGCCGGCGCACACCCGGTGTACCCGCCACAGCGCGCGCGTCTGGCCGTTGATGCGCAGGGGCAGGGCGGCGCCGGTGACGCACAGTCGGGTGTCCACCTCTGCCCTGAGCACCAGGCCGCCAAAGCTCACCTCCAGCAACGTGGTATTGTGGTCGTTGTCGAGCAGGCGCTGGCAGAGGGTGAAGGCCTCGGGATCGACCGGGCCGCCGGTGGTGAGGCCGATGCGCTGCTGACCGAAGCGGCCCCGGTCCTGTAGCAGGCTCAGCAGGCCGGGCTGAATGACACTCAGGCTCACGGCAGCTCACCCCCCAGGGCGAGGAAGCGGTCGCGGTCGATGGGCTCGAAGCGCACCCGGTCACCCACCGTCACCGGCATGCTGGGCTCGGCGTCCGGGTCGAACATGCGTTGCGGGCACAGGCCGATCAGGTTCCAGCCGCCGGGGGAGACCGCCGGGTAGACGGCGGTCTGGCGATTGGCGATAGCCACCGCGCCCCGCGGTACCCGCTGGCGGGGTGTGGCCAGACGGGGCGCAGCGATGCGCTGGTCGACTTCCCCCAGGTAGGCAAAGCCCGGGGCGAAGCCGATGGCGTAGACCCGGTATTCGCTGCCGCTGTGCAGGGCGATGACCTCGTCCGTGCTCAGCCCGGTGCGCGCCGCCAGCGCTTCCAGGTCGGCGCCCGCTTCCGGGTGGTAGTACACCGGCAGCCGCACCTCGCGGCTCACGCCCACGCTACTGTCTTCGAGCTGTTCCACCGCCGCGCGCACCTGGCGGGTAACAACAAAGTGATTGGTGGTGAGCGGGTTGTAAAGGATCAGCAGGGAGGCGTAGGAGGGCACCAGGTCAACCAGGTCGTCACCCAGTGCCTGCTGCACCGCCCGGGTGGCGGCCTGCACCCGGGCAGAGACGGCGGGGCTGGTGGCATTGCCCAGGTAGAGCATCAGCGCAGCTTCTCCCGCCTGGTGTAGGGTCATGGTTGCAGCCGGCATCGTTTCAGGCCGCATCGACCAGGGCGCGAATGGCCTCAATGGCGCGCACGCCCTCGAGATTGTCACCGTGTACGCACAAGGTGTCCGCCGTCAGCGACAGGCGGTGGCCACTGGTCGATGTGACACTGCCGTCGGTCAACAGCTGGCGCACCTGCCCCAGGGTACTCTCGCGGTCATGAACGGCGCCGGGCCTGCGTCGCGACAGCAGGCTGCCGTCGTCGTCGTAGCAGCGGTCGGCGAAGGCTTCCAGCAGCAGTCCGCTGAGCCCGGCACTGGCGGCTTCCTCGCGGTGCCGGTCAGACTCGGGCGTGGCCAGCAGCATCAGTTTCAGTGGGCGGTGGTAGGCGGCCACCGCTGCCATCACGCCGGCGCGAATATCGCTGTTGGCCATCATGTCGTTGTATAGGGCGCCGTGTGGTTTTATATAATCCATCTGGACTCCTTCGCTGGCCGCCATGCCATCCAGTGCCGCCATCTGGTAGAGCAGGGTGGCTATCAGTTCGTCGCGGCTGAGATTCATCGAGCGGCGGCCGAAGCCCACCAGGTCAGGGTAGGCCGGATGCGCGCCCACCCTGACCTGGTGCCGGGCAGCCAGTTGCAGGGTCTTGCGCAGGGTGAGTGGGTCGCCGCCGTGAAAACCGCAGGCGACATTGGCCAGGTGAATGTGGGGCATGACCTGCTCGTCCATGCCCATGGTCCAGCTGCCGTAGCTTTCTCCCAGGTCGCAGTTCAGCTGCATGGTCTTGGATTCCTGTTGGGTTCGCTATGTTCTTTTACAGGCCACCGAGTCTACAGCACCGCCAGGCGGCTGTTGCGCAGGTCGGTGACGAGCATGCAGCCCGGGCTGTGGGTGATGGCAAAGGGCGGCCTGGCTTTTGCCAGCGCCACCTGGGGGGTGACGCCGCAGGCCCAGAATACCGGCAGCTCGTCGTCGGCGACGGTGACCGGGTCGCCAAAGTCCGGCCTGGACAGGTCGCTGATGCCGATCTGTGTCGGGTCACCCAAATGCACCGGCGCGCCATGGACCGAGGGAAAGCGGGTGCAGATCTGCACCGCGCGAATGGCGTCGGCGGCGCGGAAGGGGCGCATGCTGACCACCATGTCGCCGGCGAAGGGACCGGCCGCCTGGCAGGAAATATTGCTGAGATACATTGGCACATTCACACCCATGGTGATATTGCGCACCTCCAGTCCGTCCGCCAGCAGCGCTTCCTCGAAGGAAAAGGAACAGCCCAGGGCGAAAGTCACCAGGTCCTCCCGCCACAGGTCGCGGATGTCGCGTACTTCATCGGCCAGTTCACCGTCGCGAAATACCCGGTAGCTTGGCACGTCGCTGCGGATATCGATATCCCCCAAAGACGGTAGTGCCACATCGCCTGGTGCAGTGGCCATGCCCACCAGCGGGCAGGGGCGGGGGTTGAGCTGACAGAAGCGCAGGAAGTCCGCCGCCCAGTCCACCGGCAGTATGGCCAGGTTGCACTGCACGAAACCCGGTGCCCAGCCGGAGGTGTTGCCATGGAAGTCGCCCCGGCGAATGCGCTGGCGCAATTCAGCCGGGGACAGGGCCTGGGGAGGGGAGGGCATCGGAATACCTCTGGTGTGTCGGGGTCGTATTGCCGCCAGCACTATTCTAGTGGATGCCGCTTGTGCTCCGCTACCATGGAGCGAGCCTGGGCCGGAAAAGCTGCCGGCATTGCCAGTGACTCCTGGCAGGCTCTATAGTGGCCCGACTGTCACCGCTCAATGATGCGCAGCACAGCCAACAGAGGAGTTTCCCATGCCGCACCCCAGTGTTACCGCCCGCACCTATCCCCACCAGCCCGCGTTCATCATGGGTGAATCCGGGGAGATCGTGACCTACGCCCAGCTCGACGAGCGCAGCAACCAGGGGGCGCAGCTGTTTCGCGCGCTTGGGCTCAGGCAGGGCGACCACCTCGCCATGATGATGGAAAACAACCGGCAGTTCCTGGAGATCTGCTGGGCAGCACAGCGCGCCGGTATTATCTTCACGCCGATCAGTACCCACCTGAAATGGGAGGAGACGGCCTACATACTGGAAAACTGCGGTGCGCGCCTGTTCATCGGTTCCCACAAACTGCGCGAAGTGGCTTTGAACCTGCGCCAGCACAAGGGTGATGCGCTGGTCGGCTGGTATATGACCGGCGGTATCTGCGAGGGCTTTGAATCCTGGGAGGACAGCGCCGACCTGCAGCCGGTGGAACCCATTGCCGACCAGGGCAATGGCGTGGAGATGCTCTATTCCTCCGGCACCACCGGCAAACCCAAGGGGGTGTTCTTGCCGGCAGAAAGTGACGACGTGCACACCGAACCGCCACTGGTGCGCAGCTTTGGCACTGCCTTCGGTTTCAGCGACGAAACCGTCTATCTGTCACCTGCGCCGCTGTATCACGCCGCGCCCCTGCGTTTTAGCATGATGACGATCTACCAGGGCGGCACCGTGGTGGTGATGGAAAAATTCGAGCCGGAAAGCGCGTTGAAACTGATCGAGGAACACCGTGTCACTCACAGCCAGTGGGTGCCGATCATGTTTATCCGCATGCTGAAGCTGCCGGAGGTGATCCGTTTGGCCCACGATGTCAGCAGCATGCAGTTTGCCATTCACGCCGCCGCGCCCTGCCCGGTGGAAGTGAAGGAGCAGATGATCAACTGGTGGGGCGAGGTGATTGTCGAGTACTACGCGGCCAGCGAGGCCATTGGTGCCACCATCATCGATTCCGCCGCCTGGCTGGAACACAAGGGCTCGGTTGGACCGGCGGTACTGGGGCAGCTGCACATCGCGGATGACGAGGGTCGGGAACTGCCGCCGGGGGAAATCGGTACGGTGTATTTTTCCGGCGAGCAGGCGGCCTTTAAATATCATGGTGAGCCGGAGAAAACCGCCGAGGCCTACAATGCACAGGGCTGGGCCACCACTGGCGATGTCGGTTACCTCGATCAGGACGGCTTTCTCTACCTGACCGATCGCAAGAATTTCACCATTATTTCCGGTGGCGTGAACATCTATCCGCAGGAGATAGAGAACATTCTTATTACCCATGAAAAGGTGGCGGATGTCGCGGTATTTGGTGTGCCACATGGCGAATTTGGCGAGGAAGTAAAGGCCGTGGTGCAACCCCAGAACTGGGCCGATGCCTCGGAAGAAGTGGCCATTGAGCTGCTGGAATGGCTGCGGGAGCGGATCTCCCACATCAAAGTGCCGCGAAGCCTGGATTTTCACCAGCAGTTGCCGCGTATGGATAACGGAAAGCTGTATAAAAAACAACTAGTTGATAAGTACCGGGGCGAGGCGGAAAGCGCCAGGGACCGGCAAAAGGGGTGAAATGTGATCGGTTTCGGGTATTTTGCGGTCGGCGCTGTGAACACCCCGGGAATTGCTTTATGCTTAATGCATCCGACCACAGGAGACACCCGTGAAACACGTGCTTAGACTGCGGCGACTGGAAAAGCAGATGGACAGGGCCTCTAGCTATGAAGAATGGCAAGAGGCTGCCATTACCCACGATGAGATCTCCGGCCAGAAACGCTGGCGCCAGATCGACCAATCCAGCCAGTACGACTACGCTCAAATCCGCATGCGCCTCGACCGGCTGCGCGCCCTGCGTGCGCGGCATGACCACGAAGGCCTGCTGTTTGCGCTCAACGAAGGCATCCATGGCAATATGGGTGGCATGGGACGCAAGGAACTCTACCTGCGTGCCCGGTTCGGAACCAAACACCTGATTGAACAGTACATCGATGAAATCGATGATTCACTGCGCTTTCTCGCTGAGCTGGAAACTGATCAAATCAGCACCCAGGAAAAACTCGACTTCTTTTATCGCGCCAATATCTGCTACGGCCGCTCGGCGCTGATGCTCAGTGGCGGTGGCGTGCTCGGTTACTACCACCTGGGAGTGGTGCGCACCCTGTTGAAGGAGGGCTTGCTGCCGCGCGTTATCTCCGGAGCCAGCGCCGGCTCGTTGATGGCGGGCATCGTCGGCACCCACAGCCCGGACGAACTCAAAGACGTCTTCAACCTGAGCAATCTTTCCTACGAAGCCGAGCGTGAAGCCAGCATTCTCTCGCGCCTGCTGGCGGGGGTCTCGCCCCAACTGGATACAGCGGATGTGGAGGCGATGATCAGCCGCCAGATCCCGAATTTGACATTCCAGGAAGCTTACGAAAAAACTGGGCGACAGATCAGCATCACCATCGCGCCGGCCGAAACTCACCAGCGCTCGCGTCTGCTCAACGCCATCACCTCGCCCAACGTCTATGTGCGCTCGGCGGTGATGGCTTCCTGCGCGGTGCCCGGTGTGTTCCCGCCGGTGATGCTGATGGCCAAGAATGTGCACGGCGAGGCCCAGCCCTACCTGCCATCGCGCAAGTGGGTCGATGGTTCGATAGCCGACGATCTGCCCGCCAAGCGCCTTACCCGCCTGTATAGCACCAATCACTATATCGTCAGCATGGTGAACCCGATTGTCACGCCCTTCCTGAACCGCAATGGCGGGCCTAGCCCGCTGGTATCCTCGGTGGGTGCGCTGGGCATCGGCGTGGGTCGGGAAGTGCTCAATTTCTACCGCAGCATCGCCCAGAAGCGCGGTCGCCACTGGCCGCGGCTGAACCTGCTGCTCAACGGCGTGCACAGCCTGATCGACCAGGATTACAGCGGCGATATTGATATAGTGCCGAACTTCCGCTGGTATAACCCCACCAAGATACTCGCCCACGCTTCTGAAAAGGAGTTGCTGGCGTTGATGGAAGCGGGGGAGCGCAGCACCTATCCGCACATTGAGGCCATTCGCCTGTGCACCAAGATCAGCCGTACCATGGAGGAAATCCTGCACCGCTTCGAATACGGTGACCTGCGCCCGAACGATACCGATTACCGCCGGCCCCGCTCCTCGCGCCGGCGCCCGCCACCGACCAAGGCCGATCAGGAGGCACTGAGCAGGCGTCGCCGGGCGGCTGCGAAATCGAAGAAGCCCGGACGGGGCCGTGGTGTC
>JBKDZQ010000503.1:0-5476 GCA_047971325.1 Parahaliea sp. | reverse complement strand
AAGCTCGCCCAGAAAAAGGGCGACGCCTATATTTCCAGCGAGCTGGTGTTGCTGGCCACCCTGGGCAGCAAGACCGCCGGCGCCGAACTGCTCAAGAGCAATGGCGTGACCGAGGCAGGCCTGCAGGCGGCCATCGACGCCGTGCGCGGCGGCGAGGCGGTGAGCAGCCCCGAAGCGGAGGAATCCCGCCAGGCACTGGACAAGTACACCATTGATCTCACCGAGCGTGCCGAGCAGGGCAAGCTGGACCCGGTGATCGGCCGGGATGATGAAATCCGTCGCACCATCCAGGTGTTGCAGCGCCGCACCAAGAACAACCCGGTGCTGATCGGCGAGCCCGGGGTGGGCAAGACCGCCATTGTCGAGGGCCTGGCCCAGCGCGTGGTCAACGGCGAGGTGCCGGAGGGCCTGAAGGACAAGCGCATCCTGTCGCTGGATCTGGGAGCACTGCTGGCCGGCGCCAAGTTTCGCGGTGACTTTGAGGAACGCCTGAAGGCGGTGCTCAACGAGCTCTCCAAACAGGAGGGCCGCGTCATCCTGTTCATCGACGAGCTGCACACCATGGTCGGCGCCGGTAAGGCGGAAGGCTCGATGGACGCCGGCAACATGCTCAAGCCCGCCCTGGCGCGGGGCGAGTTGCATTGTGTCGGCGCCACCACCCTGGACGAATACCGCAAATTCATCGAGAAGGACGCAGCCCTGGAGCGCCGCTTCCAGAAAGTGCTGGTGGACGAGCCCAACGAGGAGGACACCATCGCCATCCTGCGCGGCCTGAAGGAGCGCTATGAAGTGCACCACGGCGTGGACATCACCGACAGTGCGATCATCGCCGCCGCCAAACTGTCCCAGCGCTATATTACCGACCGCCAGTTGCCGGACAAGGCCATCGACCTGGTCGATGAGGCCGCCAGTCGCATCCGCATGGAGATCGACTCCAAGCCCGAGTCCATGGACAAGCTGGAGCGCCGCCTGATCCAGCTAAAGATCGAGCGCGAGGCGGTCAAGAAGGACAAGGATCCGGCCTCCGCCAAGCAGCTGGATCACCTGAATACCGAGATTGACAAGGTCGAGCGCGAGTATTCCGACCTGGAGGAAGTGTGGAAGGCGGAAAAAGCCACCCTGCAGGGGGCAGCCCATGTCAAGAGCGAGCTGGAGCAGGTGAAGCTGGACATGGAAACCGCGCGCCGCGCCGGCGACCTGACCCGTATGTCGGAACTGCAGTACGGCCGCATTCCGGAGCTGGAAAAGCTGCTCGCCGCCGCCCACGAGGCGGAGAGCAGCGAGCGCAGCCTGCTGCGCAACAAGGTGACCGACGAGGAAGTGGCGGAGGTGGTGTCCCGCTGGACCGGCATACCGGTGGCCAAGATGCTGGAGGGCGACCGGGAAAAACTGCTGCGGATGGAAGATGCCCTGCACCGGCGGGTGGTGGGGCAGGACGAGGCGGTGGTGGCGGTAGCCAACGCCGTGCGCCGTTCCCGGGCGGGGTTGTCCGATCCCAACCGGCCCAGTGGCTCCTTCCTCTTTCTCGGTCCCACCGGGGTCGGCAAGACCGAATTATGCAAGGCCCTGGCGGAATTTCTGTTCGAGTCCGAGCAGGCCATGGTGCGGGTCGATATGTCGGAATTCATGGAGAAGCACTCCGTGGCCCGGCTGATCGGCGCGCCCCCTGGCTATGTGGGTTACGAGGAGGGCGGTTACCTCACCGAGGCGGTGCGCCGCCGGCCCTATTCTCTGCTGCTGCTGGACGAGGTGGAGAAGGCCCACCCGGATGTATTCAACATCCTGCTGCAGGTGCTGGAGGATGGCCGCCTGACCGACGGTCAGGGCCGCACCGTGAACTTCCGCAATACCGTGGTGGTGATGACCTCCAACCTCGGTTCCGACCTGATCCAGGAGATGGCCGGCGAGGACAACTACGAGCGCATGAAGGCGGCGGTGATGGGGGTGGTCGGGCAGCACTTCCGGCCCGAATTCATCAACCGCATCGATGAAACAGTGGTCTTCCATCCACTGGCCCGGTCGCAGATCCGCGGCATTGCCGATATCCAGCTGGCGGGCTTGCGCAGACGGCTCGGGGAGCGGGAACTGGGGCTGGAGATAGGCGAGTCCTTTATGGAGCACCTCTGCGCGGCGGGTTTCGATCCGGTCTACGGCGCGCGACCGCTCAAGCGGGCCATCCAGCAGGAGCTGGAAAACCCCCTGGCCCAGCGTATCCTGGCGGGGGATTTCAGCCCGGGGCAGACCATTCGGGCCGACTATCGCGAGGGCGCGGCGGTGTTTGACACCGCGGACTGATGTGGGCCGGTGGCGGGCGGGCATGGCTCCCGGACGCGCCGGAACCCCGCGGCGTCCGCCGGCCGGATGCCGCTGTTTGCTCTCCTGCTGGCCCTGTGGGCGGCTAGCGCTAGCGATTGGTCGCGGTCTGCGCGCAATGCAGGGAAATCTGCCGCCGGGCCTCGGCCTTGCGTTGCTCCTTTTCCTCTTTGGTGAGTTCGCGCACTTCACCGTTTTCGTCCCGCACATGAACCTGGTCCCAGGTTTCCAGGGTGGTCAGGTTTTTCCGCGCTCGCTCGCAGGTTTCGGGGTTCTTCTGGATCTGGGTGTCGGAATCGACCGGCTTCCTGTCAAAGGAATTGCTGGTTGAGGATTGCAGGTCGCGGGGCACCGCGCCGGTTTCGGCGGCGACTTCGCGCTTGAACCTGCCACCGGTGGAAATGACTTCGTAGTCAATGCCCTTGGGCGGCGGCCGGTCGCTGTGCACCGGCTGTCCGCGCTCGTCGAGCCAGCGGTAGTAGGTGGTGCCGGCCTGGGGGGCCGCACTCAGGGCCAGCAAGATCAGCGCAAACGCTGAGCTGACTGCGCTGCCAAGTACTGGTTTCACGTCCATAACTACGGCTATTTGTTCGGGGGTTTGTCGCTAAACTAGCCTATGCAGTTATGCCACGCAACGAAACACTGGGGATTGCGTGCATTAATCGGTGATTATTGGCTGGTGGGGGTGGTTGACTTCCCGCCGGTATGGACCAACAATATCCTACTGTCTTGCAGGCGGTAATGGCTAACGTTGAGTACCCTCAGCCTCTGGCCTACCGACGCGGTGCTTCGTCGCGTCCGGCTGTCTGTAAGTCCCGTAAACCAGCGTGGCCGCACCGGTCCGCTGGGGGCCAGACACTGCGCTACCCCGCAGGGCGACCGATACACGGGTTCGTGATCGCCCTTCTGCCGGCATCCGGTCGGTGGAAGGAGCCTTTGAGGGAGTGAACCTTTGAGGCGAGCCGTCTCCAGGCATGGTTGCCCCCGCGCGCCAGCCAGGGGTGGACAGGTCACGGACCTTCTCGCGTGTGTCGCCGCCCGCTCAGGGAGTGGTGCAGCCAGCCGGGTACCGTTCCAGGTGCCAGTTCAGGCTTCTCCACACATTGCGATGAAACGGCTGCCGGCGAGGGTTACGCGTCGGGGCGTTTTTTCGGGTCGTCGCTGCAGGCGGCCCCAAGGAGACAGATTGTGGAGATGTTATCCGGCGGCGAAATGATCGCCCGCGCTCTGGAAGACGAGGGGGTCGAGTTTATCTTCGGCTACCCCGGTGGCGCAGTGCTGCATATTTACGATGCCCTGTTCAAGGAAAGCAGAATTCCCCATGTGCTGGTGCGGCACGAGCAGGCGGCCACCCATGCCGCCGACGGCTACACCCGCGCCACCGGCAAGCCCGGCGTGGTGCTGGTGACCTCCGGTCCTGGTGCCACCAACGCCATTACCGGCATTGCCACCGCCTATATGGACTCCATTCCCATGGTGGTGCTCTCCGGCCAGGTGCAGAGCCACCTGATCGGCGAGGACGCCTTCCAGGAGTGCGACATGGTGGGCATTTCGCGGCCCATCGTGAAGCACAGCTTCATGGTGCGCAAGGCCGAGGATATTCCGGTCGTTATCAAGAAGGCCTTTCACATCGCCGCCACTGGCCGGCCCGGCCCGGTGGTGATCGACATTCCCAAGGATGTCACCCGACCGGACCTCACTTACGAGTATCACTATCCAGAGTCGGTGAAAATCCGCTCCTACTCCCCTGTCCAGCGCGGTCACACAGGGCAGATAAAGAAAGCCGCCCGCCTGCTGCTGTCGGCCAAGCGGCCGGTGATCTATAGCGGTGGCGGTGTGGTTCAGGGTGAGGGCAGCGAACGGCTGACCCGACTGGCGCGCGAGCTGAACTACCCGGTCACCAATACCCTGATGGGCCTGGGGGCTTACCCCGGTACCGACCGCCAGTTCCTGGGCATGCTGGGCATGCACGGTCTGTACGAGGCCAACATGGCCATGCACCACGCGGATGTGATCCTGGCGGTGGGCGCGCGCTTCGACGACCGGGTGACCAACACCGTGAGCAAGTTCTGCCCCGGCGCCACGGTGATCCACATCGATGTCGATCCCACCTCCATTTCCAAGACCGTGCAGGCGGACATTCCCATCGTCGGGCCGGTGGTCGCGGTGCTGGACGAGCTGCTCGAACAGGCCGCCCACATTCGCAAGAAGGACCCGGAACTGCCCGATGCAGCCGCGCTGGAGCGCTGGTGGAAGCAGATCGACGAGTGGCGCGCCAGGCACGGTTTGTGGCACGGCCGCCGCTACGGCGAGAGTGATATGATCATGCCCCAGCAGGTCATCGAGAGCCTGTACCGGGTGACCGGTGGCAATGCCTATGTCACCTCCGATGTCGGCCAGCACCAGATGTTCGCCGCCCAGTACTACCGCTTTGACCAGCCCCGGCGCTGGATCAACTCCGGCGGCCTGGGCACCATGGGCTTTGGCCTGCCGGCGGCCATGGGCGCCAAGCTGGCCTTCCCGGACAGCGAGGTGGCCTGTGTCACCGGCGAGGGCAGCATCCAGATGAACATCCAGGAGCTGTCCACCTGTACCCAGTACAACCTGCCGGTAAAAATCATCAACCTGCGCAACAACTATCTGGGCATGGTCAAGCAATGGCAGGACATGCAGTACGAAGGTCGCCACGCCATGAGTACCTACGAGGATTCCCTGCCCGATTTTGTCAAGTTGATGGAAGCCTACGGTCATGTGGGCATGCAGGTGACCCGCCTGGCAGACCTGGATGTCAGCATGGAGCAGGCCTTTGCCATGAAGGACAGGCTGGTCTTCCTCGATATCATCGTTGACCCGCGGGAGCACGTATACCCTATGCACATCGCCCCCAACGGTTCGATGAAAGACATGTGGCTGAGCAAGAACGAGAGGACCTGACACCATGCGACGTATCATTTCCATCCTGTTGGAAAACGAGCCCGGCGCCCTGTCGCGGGTGGTTGGCCTGTTCTCCCAGCGCGGATACAACATTGAAACACTGAACGTGGCGCCCACCGAGGACGCTACCCTGTCCCGCCTCACTCTTACCACCATGGGCGACGACAGGACCATGGAGCAGATTACCAAGCAGCTCAACAAGCTGGTGGACGTGGTCAAGCTGGTGGAC
>JBKDZQ010000502.1:0-8404 GCA_047971325.1 Parahaliea sp. | reverse complement strand
ATCAGCACCAGTACCGGCAATACCCAGAGCAGGCTGACCCGGCGCTGTTCGTCCACTTTCGCATAGGGTTCACTCATCGCTGTCCGCCTCGACCCGGTCCCAGATCAGCCTGGGGTCAAATTGTTCAGCTGCAATCATTGTCACAATCACAACTCCGGCAAAACTCAGTGCCGCGGCACCTGGAAAAAAGGAAATGATGTTACCGAGCTTGATCAGCGCCACCAGAATGGCCACCACAAATACATCGATCATCGACCAGCGCCCGATGAATTCCGTGAGCCGGTAAAGGAAGGCGCTGTGGTGGGGGTCGCGAATCCTGCCCCGGCCCACCGTCAGGCACAGGTAGAGGAGAATCATCAGCTTCACCACCGGCACCAGTACGCTCGCCACGAGAATGACCAGGGCAATGCCATAGGAGCCCATGCCCCACAGGGTTGCCACGCCGTCGATGATGGTGCTCGGCCCGTAGTTGCCCAGGTAAATGGTATTGGTGATCGGCAGCACATTGGCGGGCACATAGAGAATGATCGCCACCACCGTCAGCGCCAGCGTGCGCTGGATGCTGTTGGGGATGCGTATTTCCAGAGTGCTGTGGCAGCGGGGGCAGTCGCGCGTGCCCAGCGCCGCCAGATTGTAGCAGTTGGCGCAGGATACAAGACCACGGGCGCGGGCGGTTCCGCCCTGCGCCGCTAGCGCGGTTCCAGTTGTGACAGCGTCCGCCATACCGATACCTTGTCCAGTGATGTGATGGCACCCACCAGCACGATGGAAAGCGCCAGATAGGTCCACAGTGAAAAGCCCAGTTCGATGGTCGCCATCTTGGCGATCTTAACCAGGCTCACGAAGACCCCGATAATGAATACCTCGACCATGTTCCAACTGGTCAGCGCGTAGATGATGCGCGCCGCCACCTTGACACCCGGCAGCCACTGCCCGGTTGCCAGCGTGGTCGACACCATCAGGATACAGCCCACCAGCACCGCCGGCGCCATGATGATAAAGCCGAACACCAGCACGCTGAGCACCACACTGCCATCCTGGAACAGGGCGAGGCTGGTCTGCAGCAGTGTCATCTGGTTGGATACGCCGGAACGCTCAAAGGACATGAAGGGAAACAGCAGAGACAGCACCAGCAACAGGGCTGCCGACACCCCCAGCGGCAGCGCCCGGCGCATGCGCCCCACCCCACCCAGGCTCAGGGTGTGATGGCAGCGGGGGCAGGTCAGCTTGTGGGGCCTCTCGATGACCGGAAGCCGCACCAGCAAATCGCACTCCGGACAGGCAATCAGTGTGCTGGCTGGGGATGACATGTTCACTTTACCTTCGAAGACCCGCGCTGTCCGCAATACCGTCTGCGCTCAGTGGCAGTGCCCGCGCCCGGGTTCATCGGGATGGGCCACGGACGTCCACCAGGAAGTGGGCACCCATCATGGGCGGATGCATCGGGTCCTGGCGGGCAGGGATGGCTCAGCCTACCTGTTGCCGCTGCTTCGAGGTCTCCTCGTCGGAGCAGAAATCGTGATCCATCTCCAGGGCCGGCGCGGCGGTGGCGGGGCGGCCGACCACTCTGGCCGGTACCCCGGCGACGGTGGTGTGGGGTGGTACTTCTTCCAGCACCACGCTGCCGGCGCCGACCTTGGCACCGTCGCCCACACGGATATTGCCGAGAATCTTGGCGCCCGCGCTGATCAGCACGCCGTTGCCGATTTTCGGGTGACGGTCGCCGTTTTCCTTGCCGGTGCCGCCAAGGGTGACCGACTGCAGGATCGAAACATTATCGCCAACCACGGCGGTTTCGCCGATGACCAGGCCGGTGGCGTGGTCGAGCATCAGTCCTCGGCCGAGCCTGGCTGCGGGGTGGATGTCGACCCCGAACTCGGAGGATATGCGGTTCTGGAAGAACAGGGCCAGCGAGCGCCGCCCCTGGTTCCACAGCCAGTGCGCCACGCGGTGGGTCTGCAGGGCGTGGAAGCCCTTGAAGTAGAGGAAGGGCACGTACAGTTCATGGCAGGCGGAATCCCGCTCTTCCACCGCCAGCAGGTCGTCGCGCACGGTCCGGCGCAGGCAGCAGTCGTCGCGGAAGGCCTCTTCCATCACCTCCCGTAGCAGCAGGGCCGAGGCCGCCGGGCTGTCGAGCTGGCTGGCCAGGTGAAAGCTGAGGGCGTGTTCCAGCCGCGAGTGATTGAGAATGGTGGCGTGCAGATAGCTGGCGAGCATGGGTTCGGCGGCAGCCTGCGCGCGGGTTTCCTCGCGGATGCGGTCCCAGACCGGATCGTCCTGAAATACTGACATGTTGCCTACCTCGCATCGGCTCACTCTGTACATTCTTCTACACTAGCCTATCGCAGCCACCGCGTCACCCGTTCGGTAACACCACAGGGTGTGGCCGCTGTCGCGGTACTTCTGCTCGAACAGGGTCAACGGTGGCTCGCCGCTGATCCGGCTAACCCGGCCGCGGCGCCCCGCCAGCGCCATGGCCAGGCCGAATTCCTCCACATAGATCTGCCAGTTGGAGCGCAGCTCCACCCGTCCGCCGAGGGCCAGCAGCAAGGGGAAGCTGGCGTGGCCGTGCACCCGGCGCCGCAGGTGGGCGGATTTGGGCCAGGGGTTGGGGTAGAGCAGGTAGTGGGCCTCGAGCTGCCATCGGCGCTCCAGCAGCAGCTGCCAGATGGCCTCGCACTCGGCCCGCAGCAGCAGGTAACTGCCGTTGCTGCCGCTCCGGTGGCGCTGCAGGCGGGCGGCGGACTGGTCCACCCCCACCACCAGGTGCCCCGGGTGGCGCTGGGCCAGCAGGGCGGTGCTCTGGCCGGTGCCGCAGAAGGAGTCCAGTATCAGGGGGCGCGGCGCGGTGGTGAGTGCCCGCTCCAGTTCGGCGAAGGCCTGGCGATTGTGCCCGGCCACCGGTTTGCGCCAGGGGTGCAGCAGGTGTCGGCGCACCAGCTCGCCGAGCCGGGGGTGGCTCCAGGGCTGGTTGCTGCTCACCGGGCGTGAGTTAGCCTGCACGATCTGTGGCTCCTGCTGCTGGTGCATTGGTTACCCGGTGCCGGTGCCGGGCAGGCCGCGTCATGGTAACCGCGGTTCGTTGCGGCCGCCAGGTGCGGGAAGTTCTCGGGCTACCAGCTGCCGGCGAGCACAGGGCCAGCGGACACCACCCGGTCCAGCGGAACAGCCGCCTTGTCCTGGCGGAGGGCGCCTGCTCAAACAGGTTCCGCTGGCGCTTGCTCGTGGCCGCCGCCAGCAGGGTGAGTCCGGGCACACACAGCATTCATGTCGACAGGCAATAATAGGGCCAGCTCTTTTCGGGGAGCAGGGCGGGCACCTTGGCGGCGCTGGCGACCGTTTTTCTTTTGAAGGAGTACTGAATATTGATGAGTATGATAATTATTTTCAATTATATAAAATACTGCAACGGCATGGCGTGATCCACGTATCTGTCATTTGAATATCAATCTATTTAATAATAATGATGCAAATGATTATTATTAAATATATAATATTGCCCTGTTTATGATTGGTGGTGACAGAGAGGGAGCCATGGGCAGCTTGAGTAGTCGGAAGGGTTGGGTCTGGGCGCTGTTGCCGCCTTCAGCGCTGGCCGCCGGGGTGGTACTGGCACAGCAGCAGGCCGGGTCCGGCAGGGACCGGGATGACATGGAAGAGGTGGTGGTTACTGCGTCGGGCTACCAGCAGCGCATCATCGACGCGCCGGCCTCGATTTCCGTGGTTACCCAGGAAGAGCTGCGCAAGGAGTCCTACAAAACCATCGTCGATGCGGTGCGCGATATTCCCGGCGTCTACATCAGTGGTGGCAGCAATATGCAGGATATCGCCATTCGCGGTATGGACGATTCCTATACCCTGTACCTGGTGGATGGCCGGCCGATTTCCGCTGCACGCTCGGTAAACTCCAATGGCAACGATGGTGGCAAACAGATCGGCATGCCGCCGCTGTCGATGATCGAGCGGGTGGAAGTGATTCGCGGGCCAATGTCCTCGCTGTATGGCTCCGAGGCCATGGGCGGGGTGATCAACGTGATTACCCGCGCCACGCCCGATACCTGGGGCGGCAGTGTCGCCGGAGACTATACCTTCTCCCGCAACGACATCAGCGAGGACGACTACAACAGCGATTTCTACCTCGGCGGCCCGCTGATCAAGGACGTACTGGGCCTGCAGGTTACCGGCGGCTACCAGCACTATGACGAAAGCCACCTGGCGGGCGGCAGTGACGGCTCTTCCAGTCGCCCGGATTCCGACACCAAGCAGGTGGGCACCAAGCTCATCTGGAGTATCAACGATGCCAACCGCATGTCCTTTGCCTACGACTGGGCCAACATGGAGTACACCAGCACACCCGGTCGCTCCATTCCGGCGGACTCGACGGGTTCCAGCTACGAGTTTGAAAAAGAAGTCTACACCTTGACCCACGACGGTCGTTACGGGCAGCTGACCACCAGTACCTACCTGCAGCGGGATATGTCCGAGCGCGTACAGGCCCAGGACAAACAGGAAGAAGTGCTCACCTTCAACACCCAGGGCACCTATGTGGGCAAGCGCCACATCTACACCTTTGGCGCGCGCTATAAGGATGAGGAGTTCACCGATGAGACCAACGGCCTGCTGTCGGCCAACGTGCCCGGGGCGGTCCGTTCGGTCACCCGCTGGATCGGGGCGGTATACGCGGAGGCCGAGTGGAATTTCATCGAGAACCTGGGCATTACCACCGGCCTGCGCTACGACGATGACGAGCAGTTTGGTGGCCAGGTGTCGCCGCGCATCTATGCCAACTGGCATGCGAACAAGAGCCTGACCTTCAAGGGTGGCGTTTCCACCGGTTACCAGCAGCCCTCGCTGACCTCCGCCACCGCCGGCTTTGGCCGCGGTACCGGTGGTCCCGGGTCGCCGAACCTGTCTACCGAGGGTAACTCGATCTCCCGCGCGCTGATCATCGGCAACCCGGACCTGGAGCCTGAAACCAGTGTGAACTACGAGCTGGGCTTTATTTACAACAACCGCGACCTCGGCTTGAACGCGGGCCTGATGATGTTCCACACCACCTTCAAGGACAAAATCGCCGAGGACCGCTATTGCGCCAGCGAGGGTGTCGACCGCAACGACTACGAGAACTACCAGTGTTTGTTCAACGGCAACACCTATTACTTCCTCAGCACCCAGAAGAACATCAACGAGGCCCAGATGCAGGGTGTGGAGCTGTCGCTGGACTACTGGCTGACTGACCAGCTGCAGATGAGGGCCAACTACACCTATACCGATTCCGAGCAGAAGACCGGCGAGTTCAAGGGCCAGCCCCTGAACAAGATGCCCGAAAGCATGGCCAACCTGGGTCTGGACTGGGATATCAGCAGCGCCATCCAGGTGTGGGGTCGCGTCAACTACCGGGGTGAGGCCAGCGAATACCTGGGCCGCACGTCCATGAGCGACAGTACCCCGGGTTACACCTTCGTGGATATTGGTGGTGTCTACCGGCTGTCCGATACACTGAGCCTGATGGCCGGCTTGTACAATGTGGCCAACAAGGAAGTGACCAACGACACCTTTGGTGTGGTACTGGACGGGCGCCGGATCAATGTGAGCTTCAATCTGGACTTTTGATTGAATGGCCCTGAATCAAGAGGTATTCGGCCTGATGCAGTGGCAAGCCTTGACTCAGTGCCTCTCGGCTTTTGATTGGCTGGCCAGGGTGATACGGCCTTCAAAGCAGACGCAGCGGCTCCTCCTGCAATGCGCCCAACTGTTCCCGCAGCTCCAGCACATGGTCGGCCCAGTAGCGCTCTGTGTTGAACCAGGTGAAGCTGCGGGGAAAGGCCGGGTCTTCCCAGCGCCGCGCCAGCCAGGCGGCGTAGTGCACCAGGCGCATGCTGCGCAGGGCCTCCACCCAACGCAGCTGGCGCGGGTGGAAATCGCAGAATTCGCTGTAGCCCCCGATCAGTTCGCTCAACTGTAATTCCCGCTCGTGGCGTTCGCCACTGAGGAACATCCACAGGTCCTGAATGGCCGGCGCCATGCAGCAGTCGTCGAGATCGACGAAGTGGGCGCTGTCGTCGCGCCAGAGAATATTGCCGACGTGGCAGTCGCCGTGGACCCGCAGCCAGTCCCCGGGTTGTACCTCCGCATAGAGGGTTTCGACTATCTGCAGCAGGTCGCTGGTGATGGTGGTGTAGGCCGCCTGCAGGGATGGTGGAATGAAATGCTGGATCAGGAACTCGCGGCTATCGGCCAGCAGGCGCTGAACGGTGAGGGCCGGTCGATGGGCAAAGGGGCGGGCGCGACCGACGGCGTGAATACGGCCCAGGGTGCGGCCCAGCACCAGCTGGCTGTCGGGATTGTCGAGTTCCGGTGGGTAGCCGCCACGGCGGGAAAACAGGGCGAAGCGGAAGCCCTCGTGGCGATGCAGGGTTTCACCACTGGCGTCCTGCAGTGGCGCCACCACGGAGATGTCCGCGTCCACCAGTTCCAGGCTGAAGGCGTGCTCCTCGTGAATCTGCTCGTCGCTCCAGCGCCCGGGACGGTAGAACTTGGCGATCAGTGGGGCACCGTCTTCGATGCCCACCTGGTAGACCCGGTTTTCGTAGCTGTTCAGCGCCAGCAGGCGGGCGTCGCTCAGGTAGCCCACTGATTCCACGGCGTCGATCACGGTATCCGGAGTGAGGCTGTCATAGGGGTGCTGGTTCATGGCGGCGGACTCATCTCGCCAATTGCCTCGCAATACAGACGTACGTTTCCGGGCTTGATCTTGAAGGGGCCTCCGCGGTGGGCGCTCATCGTCGTCCTCACAATATCCTGAATCCGTGACTTCATCAGCACAAGTCGTCCCGAATCACAAGCGATTCTCATTCATGCCCTGACTCCCTCTCAACACTGTCTTGCCTCCCGATGCCATTGGAGCGGTTTGACCTGATTTTGCGTTAGTGCGCATCGGGTCTGGCGGCTTGTTCCCGACCTCTGCATTGCGCCGTCCGGTGAGTCTATCCGATCACTGACCTGTTTGCTGCCTGACACCCGGCGTAAGACAGGGTAGACTTGCAGCCCAGGCAGGGAAGCTCTGATCAATCTAGCAAGCGAAGCCGGTTGGATTGCCCGCAACGCAGGAAGCGACGTTGGCACGGCAACAAACCGGCACCACTGGCAGTCGAGATGGTGTGCAAAACAGGCAATCGGAGTTTCCTCGCGGTGTGTGGCGAATGAGTCCCGGGCCTTCCCGGCCGGCATCGCAACAGCGCTGGCTGGAGTGCCTGTCTGCACTTGTGGTCCTCCTCCTGCTGGCCAGCGCCAACCAGGCGCTGGCCCACGCGGTGGCCGAGGGTGACAAGGGTTATATCCAGGAAATCTCCGGGGTTCACCTGCTGCCCTTCATGTACCTCGGCGCCAAGCACATGGCCACCGGTTACGACCATATTCTGTTCCTGTTCGGGGTTATCTTCTTCCTGTACCGGCTGAAGGACATCGCCCTGTATGTGACGCTGTTCGCCATCGGCCACTCCACCACCATGCTGCTGGGTGTCTATTTTCATGTTGGCATCAACAGCTACCTCATCGACGCCATCATCGGCCTGTCGGTGGTCTACAAGTCTCTCGACAATATCGGCGCCTTCCAGCGCTGGTTCGGATTCCAGCCAGATACCAGGGCCGCAACGCTGGTATTTGGTTTCTGCCACGGCTTCGGCCTGTCCACCAAGATCCTCGACTACGACATATCCCCCGATGGCCTGGTACCGAACCTGCTGGCCTTCAATGTCGGCGTCGAGATCGGCCAGCTGCTGGCACTCGCCGCCATCCTAATCGCCATGGGCTACTGGCGCAGAACACAGAGCTTCTGGCGCAACGCCTACACCGCCAATGTGGCGACCCTGTGCGCGGGTTTCATTTTGATCGGCTACCACATCACCGGCTATTTTGTGTCCTGAACCATAGGGACTGAACCGTAACAGGCAGGCCAGCACTCCATGTACAACGCCAACCAACCCGACATCGACCAACTGCCAGGCTCCGGACAGTTGCTGCGTTCGACCTTCAGCGCCCTTGCGATCGCTATCGCCATCCTGGTGGCCGTGGTGCTGCCCGCCGAATATGCCATCGACCCCACCGGTATCGGTCAACTGCTCGGCCTGACCGAGATGGGTGAGATCAAATCCCAGCTGGCTGGCGAAGCGGCGGCGGATGCCGCCAGGGCGATGGCAGGCAGCTCTGGTGACGCCAGCGCGGCCACACCGGTCGCGCCAGTCCCGCCGGGGGCGAAAGACGCGGTCTGGCGGGACCAGCTGCGCGTATCGCTTCCTCCGGGTCAGGGCGTAGAGGTGAAGCTGGTGATGCAGTCCGGCGCCCAGGCCAGCTATAGCTGGCAGGCCGAGGGTGGCGTGGTCACTTTCGATGCCCACGGCGACGG
>JBKDZQ010000501.1:0-7084 GCA_047971325.1 Parahaliea sp. | reverse complement strand
GCTCCTGCGAGGTGGATCAGCGTCGCTCCATGATCAGTCTCACCGAATCGGGTGTCGCCCTGGTGGAGCTGATGTCGGTGCAGTCCGAAGCGCGTTACGATCACATCACCCGGGTGTTTGGCTATGGCAAGCTGGAGCTGCTCTACGAGCTGCTGGATGAGCTGACCGAAAAACTGTCGGCGGCGGAGTACGTCGAGTCGGCCGCCGACGAGGAGCTCGTGCCTGCGGATATCGGGGCCTGAGTTTTGGGTCGCCGTCTGGCCGCTTTCAGCTCAGCAGGGCCGTTACCCACACGCCAATGAATGTGCCAATGACATAGCCAAAGACGCCGCACATGATGCCGGGTGTGGTCAGGTCGTGCCAGCCGCGGGAGGCGGCGATGGCCGCGGTGGGTGCGGGGCCGACCAGGGCGGCGCTGGAGGCGATCACCGCCTCCGGCAGCGACACCCGGATCAGCTTCGCCACTGCCAGTACGATGAGCAGGTGCAGCGCGATGATCAGCACGCCGTAGACGGCCAGGATCGGCGCGCCGGAGATGAAGGTGGTGGCGTCGGTGCCCGCACCGACCGCGGCGAAGAACAGGTACATCATCAGCATGCCCATTTCGAATTCACAGCTCAGTTTGTCGCAGACCCGGGGGGCCAGATTGGCGATGGTGATGGTCAGGATGGTGATGAGCAAAATACTGTAACTGGGTGTCCCCAGCCAGCTTGCCAGCGCGTTGGCGGTGGCGCAGATGGCAAAGCTGATGGCCAGTGCGCCGCTGATGTGGGTGAGTTGTAGCCGTGGTGCGGGGTTTCCTGTCGAGGGTGAGTCTCCTGCGGCTTCGGTGCGCTCCCGGTCGGCGGGAAAGCAGCGTAGCACCCACTTGAGCGAGGGTAGTGCAACCAGGGTGGCCAGGGCCGTGATGCTGACCACGCTGCTGGCACTGATTGCTTCGCTGAATTGCTGGGGTGTCATTTCAACCGCCTGGGAAACGGCAAGAAAATTAACCGCTCCACCAATCCAGCCGCCGGTGTAGACGCCGGCGACCTTGGCACCTATCTCGCCAAGATCGAGCAGGAAATAACCGGTGATGGCGCCCGCAACGGTCGCCGCGCTGGCAATGCAGAAGGTCAGCATGACCCGGCCGCTCTCGCGAAAAATCCGCCGCAGGTCGGCCTTCAGCAGCAGCAGGGGGATCGCCAGGGGTACCAGGGTGGAGTGGATAAAATCATAGCTGGGACTTGCCAGCGGAATGAGTCCGGTATTGGACAGCAGCATGGCCGCGGCGAGAATCCACACCACGCCCGAGGAGCGCTGGCCAAAGGGGGTGCTGTCGAGCCAGAAACCAAGCCACGTCAAGGAGAAGAGTACGGCGCCCAGTGCCAGGGTATTGTCGGGTTGAATCACTCGCTTTCCTCCGTCGCCTTCCCTTGCAGCCACCATTGGATATCTGATGCCTGGCGCAGGAATTGTTCTCTGCTGCTGTCGTCCGCGCGCCACAAGGTGTCCATGACCCGCCGGGACAGATCATCAGCCTGCCAGCGCAGCCGCCCGCTGTCGTCCCGCGCTATCTGTGGCAGCAGTTCGCCCACCGCTCGCGGGTGTGGCGCGCTGGCATGGGACTGGGTTGCCGCCCGCTGCCGGGCCGCCAGCAGGGGGCGGTAGGCGGAATCCGCCGGGATATCGTTCCAGGCGGCATCCGGTCCGAGCAGGCCAGTGGCATAGCCGGCGCACTGTACCAGTGCGAAGCGGATGCCGAAGCGCCCGCACTCGTGGCGCAGGGCCTCGGTGGCGCCTTCCAGGGCAAACTTGGAGGCGCTGTAGATGACGTCGCCGGCAAGTCCAGCGATACCCGAGAGCGAGCTGATCATGATGATGATCCCCGCGTTCCGTGCGCGCATTGCCGGCAATGCCGCCCGGGTCAGCAGTAGTGGACCAAAAAAGTTGGTCTCCATCACTTCGCGCAGGGTGCTTTCCGGAAGATCCTCCAGGGCGCCCGGCCTGATCACGCCAGCGTTGTTCACCAGTACGTCAAGGGGGCCAAAGTCGGCGCTTGCGGTGGTCAGGAAATCCGCAAATGTCTCGGGGTGGGTGACATCCAGTGCTCTGATATGCAGGTCGAGGTCGGCCTTGCGTGCTCGCGCGGCCAGTGCCGCCGATCGATTCATGTTGCGGACCGTCGCAATCACCGTGTTGCCCTGGCCTGCAAAGGCCAGGGCCGCCTCCAGTCCGAAGCCGCTGCCGCATCCGGTGATGAGAACCACTGCCATCAGTCCGGGTCCAATTTTCCATAGTGTGAGCGGTTGCGGTCGAGTAGTGCAACGGATACGGCGAAGGCCTCCTGTGGCTTGCCGGTGGCGATCGCCCAGGCGATTTTCCGGTGCTGCTCCAGTTCGGCCGCGTCGGCGGCTTCGGAAGCCATGCGGCCGAGATTGACGTGGGCTTTCAGGTAGGTGCTGATGGCGTGCTTGAAATGGCTGATCATCGAGTTGTGGGAGGCCTTGAGGATGGCCGAGTGGAAGGCGATGTCCGCCTCCAGTCTCTCCTGCTGGTCCTGGCGGTAGCTTGCCATTTGCTCGTAGGCCCTCAGGATGGCCGAAATGTTCTCCTTGCTGGCGCGCTCGGCGGCCAGCTCGGCGGCTTTCGGCTCGATCAGGTAACGCAGTTCGATCAGCTCCAGCATGAATTGCTCCGAGGCTGACTCCGGGTCGGCGTGCCAGCGCAGTACATCCGGATCAAGCATATTCCACTCGTCCCGCGGGCGCACTTTGGTTCCGCTGCGTTGGGCCGTCACCAGCAGGCCCTTGCCGGACAGTACTTTTACCGCCTCGCGCAATGCGTTGCGGCCGACATCGAGGCTGTCGGCAAGAGTCTGCTCGATTGGCAGGGTGTCGCCCTCCTCATAGCTGCCGGATACGATCCGCGAGCCGAGGATGTCTACCGTGGCGGTGACGTGGCCCCGGGAGGTTCTTTTTCTGGTGGCTGGTTTTTGCATGGCTTTGCTGGAGCGGGTCGTTGATCGTTGGCCGACTTTACCTGAAGCAGGGGTTGTCCGCAGTGCCTTTGTCCCCTGGCGATTATTAATGCTATTAAATAGTATATACATACTAGCATAAAAATCCCTCTATATTCTTGTCTTGCCAGACAATTTTCGGGGCAAAGTTGCCCGTGTCGGGAGGGATTAATAGTGTGTTTGCTGGAATTTCAGCCGAAATTGGCTTTTTATCTATGAAGATTTCTAGCTGAGCGGGAGTGTTTTCGGGGGCGTGATGAGACTAATAATCCAATAAAATATGTTTGATATTAAAAATAAAATGGGATTATTATTGGATTGATGGCGGGATGAGTCGACTTGGCCGTTCCCGGGGTATAACACTAACAAGCGCTTCGAGAGGATCACAATGCGATATTCTGGATCGTTGATGCGGATGGCGGTAGCTTCCGCTCTGGGGCTGGAGTTTGTCGTACCAGCCGTGCTGGCACAGGACCGATTGATGCTGGAAGAGGTGGTGGTCACTGCCCAGCGTCGCGAGCAGGACATGACGGATGTGCCCATCAGCCTGACGGTGTTTTCTTCCGCTGCCCTGGAACGCGGCAACATCACCGAGGCCAGGGACTATCTCGCGATGACCCCCAATGTCGGTTTTACCGACGACGGCGGCAGCGGTTCCCGCAGTATCAACATCAGTATCCGGGGGGTGGGAAATGTCGGTCTTGGCGAGGTGTCTACCGCCAATTCCATAGGCTATTACGTCGACGAGCTCAATGTCGGTTCGGTCAGTAACGGTACCTTCAACCCCGAACTGCAGGACATGGCGCGCATCGAAGTCCTGCGGGGCCCCCAGGGGACCTATTTCGGTCGCAATGCTCTGGGTGGTGCCATCAATATTTCCACCAATCTGCCCGTGGACGAGTTCTTTGCGCAGCTGTCTGCCAGCGCCGGCAACTACGGTACCTTCGGTGGCGAGGCGGTGGTCAACGTGCCGGTCAATGACCGGCTCATGCTACGGGGTGTCTATGCCTACAACGAGTCCGACACCTGGATGAAGAACAAGCATGGCCCCGGCAATGACCTTGGAACCGAGCATAATCACGGGCGTATCGCGCTGCGGGCCCTGCCTTCCGAACGCCTGACCCTTGATTTCTCGCTGACCTACACCAAGGAAGAGGAAGGCGGTGACCTGGGGGTGAGTAGCGGCGTGCTGAACCTCGACACCCAGTCCATTTTCGGCCCCAGTTTCAGGGCGATTGACGAGGTGGGTTTCTACCCCGGCAACGACGACGAGGTGAGCCGCGATCTGAGGGAGGCGAACAACAACGAGTTCACCATCGCCAACCTGCGTCTGTCCTATGATTTTGACGGCATCCGGCTGCGTTCAATCACCGGCTTCCTGGACAGCAGCACAGACCGCGACGCCGACCTGGACAACACCAGCCTGGACGTGTTGCGCCGCCTCAACCGCTATGACGGCGAGTCCTTCAGCCAGGAGCTGCGTCTGCAGTCGATGGGCGACAGCAAGCTCGGCTGGACCGCAGGTGTGTTTTACGCCAAGGATGAAATCGAACAGTTCAACTCGATTCAGGCTGGCTCACTGACCAGTTACGTTGATCCGGGCACCGGCGAGGAAATCGGCCTGCTACCGCCCATCCCCGCTGGTTTCCGGATCAACGAGAACAACCGCAGGTTCGAGACCGAGAGCGTTGCGGCCTTTGGTGAAGTGCAGTGGCGTTTTGCCGACGCCTGGGATCTGACGGTGGGAGCGCGTTACTCGCGGGACGAAATCGACAACCGGGCTTTCGATGTGGTGGCCTTTGAGGGTGCGGTGCCCGACAGTCAGGCGGATGATTCCTTCAGCGACTTCTCCCCCCGCCTGGCGTTGGCCTATCACCCGCGCGATAGCATCAATATCTACACTACCATTGCCCGCGGTTACAAGGCCGGTGGCGTGGATTTCCTGACCGAGGGCGCCACCTCGTCCTTCGACCCGGAAGAACTGCAGAGCTACGAGCTGGGTTTCAAGGCGGAGCTGGCCGGTGGCCGGGTCCGTGTGGGTGGGGCGGCGTTCTACCTGGACTGGGATGACATGCAGGTGCAGACCAACTACCTGGTCAATCCGGCGGATATCAGTTCCGCGGTGGAGCGGACGCTGAACGCAGCCAAGGCCAGGGGCAAGGGGGTGGAGTTCGATATCCAGGGGGTGCTGGCAGCGGGGCTGACGGCGGGCTTCAATGTGGGTTATCTCGATATCGAGTTCGACGAGTTTCCCGACGCCATTATCAAGGGTTCGGCAACGCCGATCGATCTGGGTGACGAGGTGCTGCCACGCTCGCCCGAACTTTCCGCCAGTGCCGTGCTGGAGTACAGTTTCGAGTTGAGGGATGGCTTGTCCGCCTACGTGCGGGGGCAGTGGTCCTATCGCGATGAGTCCGCCGGCAACCTCGAAGCGGTGGCCTCCAAGGCGGGCTATCTGGATCTTCCCGATTTTCCCTACCAGATTGACGGCTACGATGTAGTGAACCTCAATTTCGGCCTGGAAGGTCGTAATTTCCGGGTCAATGCCTTCGTCAATAACCTGTTCGACGAGGACTACTACACGGGTACCAGCGACGGTTTTGGCCTGTCCGGAATCAAGGTCAAGTCGCATCCGAGACTTTACGGTGTGAAGTTCACCTGGTTTACCGGATCCTGATGCCGCGCCTTGCTTTGAGCGTGCTGTCTTGAGGAGGCAAAGAATGGCGGACTATGACATCGTAATTGCCGGCGCCGGGCACAATGGCCTGATCTGCGCCGCCATGCTGGTGCGCGAGGGCATGAAAGTACTGGTGCTGGAGCGCAATGACTGGGTGGGTGGCGGTGTGCTGACCCGTGAATTGACACTGCCGGGTTTCAGGCACGACCCCTTTGGCTCGTCCCATGTGTGGATTCACCTGAACCCGGATTTCCAGCTGCTCAAACCGGAGCTGGAGAAGCACGGCCTGAAGTACATCTGGTCCCTGGATCACATCACCGGCCACCCCAACAAGTACGAGGGTGATGGCATCATCGTCTACAAGGACATCGACAAGACCTGCGATACCATTGCCACCTATTCGAAGAGCGACGCCCGGCGCTACCGCGAAATCTACGAGGAATTTGGCGAAATCCAGGACGGGGTGATCAAGGGCATGTTCTCGCCGCCGACTCCGCCGAGCCTGATGGCCCAGGGGCTGGAGAGAAATCCCGAGGGCCTGAAGCGGCTGCGCGACTACCAGCTCAGTTCGCGCCAGTTCACCCTGGAAAATTTCGAAAACGACCATGTGCGCGCCTTCATCCTCGGCTGGGCGATGGCGCCCCAGACCCTGCCCGATCAGCTCGGTACCGCCCAGGGTTTCTATGTGATGATTCCCAGCATCCACTACTACGGCCAGTCCATTCCCGAGGGTGGCAGTGGCATGCTGTCGGAGGCCCTGCGCAGCTATGTGGAAACCAATGGCGGCCAGGTGATGACTGGTGCCACCGTGCGCAAGTTCATCGTCGACAATGGCAGCTGCCGGGGTGTGCGCCTGGAGTCCGGCGAGGAGATCTTCGCCAGCCGCGGCGTGGTCAGCTCCCTCGACCCCTACCAGACCTACCTGGAGGGCTTCGAGGACGACGAACTGCCTGCGGGCTTCAAGCAGATGGTGCGCAACTTCAAGTTTGGTGATATCACTATCGCCCGTGTGCACTATGCCCTGAACGAGGCGCCGAAGTTCAAAAGCGGCGCGGACATGGACAAGACCGCCTTCCAGCGCATGTTTGGCAGCGTGGCCGATATCGACAGGCAGTATATCGAGATCGCCTCCGGCCAGGCGCCCAGCGATCCCTTCCTGTGGACCGCGGCCTGGACCACGATGGACCCGACCCGTGCCCCCGACGGCAAGCATACCCTGATCATGGACACCTTCGTGCCGGTTGACCTGGCCAGCGGCGAGGACTGGGAAGCCAAGGGACCGGCTTATTGCCGCGACGTACTGCTGCGACAACTGCAGAACTACACCGTCAATATGCAGCCGGACAACATTCTTGCCGAGTATGTGGAAACCGGCCCGAGCCTGGCGCGTGCCAACCTGTGCTTCCATG
>JBKDZQ010000500.1:0-3253 GCA_047971325.1 Parahaliea sp. | reverse complement strand
TTCGCGGTAGCGCGCTGGCGCAGCACACCATTGTGGAATACCTGGACTTCGAGTGTCCATTCTGCGCGCGCGCCACCGGCATGTGGGAGGATATTCACGATCATTTCAGGGACCGGGTTCGCTACGTTGTGCGGCACCTGCCGCTGGAGCACAGTCACCCCCGGGCGATGGCCGCCGCCATCGCCAGCGAAGCCGCCGCCGAACAGGGCCGGTTCTGGGAGATGCACGATCTGCTGTTCGCCAACCAGAACCGGCTGGAACCAGAACATTTGCGCGAATACGCCAAAAGGATCGGTCTGGATATGTCGCGCTACGACGAGGCGAGTAATGACCCGGGGCTGGTGGCGCGGGTCCGGGCACAGGAACAGGGCGCCTTCGACAGCGGTGCGCGCGGTACCCCGACCTTCTTCCTCAACGCAGAGCGGCATCGCGGCCCCCACGATGCGCGAACGCTGGTTGCCGCGCTGGAGGGCAGCCCGGTTGCCTGAGCCGGGTTCATGCCGCTGGCGAAGTGCAGGATATCACCGGTTGCCAGCGGCCTGGCGCTGGTAGCGCAGCCGGGTGCCGGTGTCCAGTGAGAGACGGATTTCCTCCGGGCTCAGTTCGTGGGGGAAGTAGGTGCCGGACAGCTTGGCATCCAGCAGGCTGGCGCCTTCCAGGTTGGTTTCGCGGAAGTCGATGCCGGACATGTCGGTGTTGCGGAAGTAGGAGTTGCTGAAGTCCAGCCCCTTGGCGTTCATGTTGCGCAGGTCCCTACCACGGTAGTCACCACTTTTCAGCTCGCTGGTATCGAGCTTGTGGCGCTGTTCATTGAAGCCCTTTATATCCTCGTTGCGCAGCAGTTGGTATAAAGGGTCACGCTTGATGATGGGCTTGGACATCGACTGTTCTTCCGTGGCTGGTATCGACTGTTGCGCCGGGCGGTTCATTTTCAGAGCATACCACAGGCTGTGTGGCGTCGAAGCGGCTGGCGCCGACTTTGGTTCAATATCACGAGATAGGCGGCACTTGGCGCCGGGCCGGATGCACCATTGGGGCTCGCCGCCCCAAGGTATCGTCCATGTCACGAGGCAGGCTTTGACCATAGACATACACGAGGGGTTCCTGCTGACCCGCGACTGGCGCGACACCCCCGCCGGACTGGAGCTGGAATTCTGGTTTGCCGGCGGTGCCGCCGGGCCACTGCGGGCCACCGTCAGCAGTGAGCGCAGCGTGTTTTTCCTCGCCACCGACGAAGCAGAGGCGGCCCGCCCCCTGCTCGCCGCCGAGCCGGGCGTGGAGCTGCGGCCGCTGCCCCTGCGGGACTTCGCCATGCGCCCGGTCTGCGCCGTATACTGCACCTCCCACCGTCAGTTGCGCACCCTGGCCGAGCGCCTGCGGGCGGTGGAGCTGGAGCCGCTGGAGGCGGATATCAACCCGGCCGACCGCTACCTGATGGAGCGCTTTATCCGCGGCGCGACCTGTATCGAGGGCGCCTGGCAGTCGGTCGACGGCCAGCGTTGGGTCCACAACCCGCAACTGCGCCCCGGCGATGCGTCGCCAGCACTGTCGGTGCTGTCTTTCGACATCGAGACCGCCATGGGCGGTGTGGAACTGTACTCTATCGGCCTGCATGCACGGCGCGGCGAAGAGGAAACCCGGTGCGTGTTCATGCGCGGCGCCGGGGCGACCCAGGACTACGTGGTGAGCGTCGCCGACGAGCGCGCCCTGCTGCTGGCCTTCCTCGATTTTGTCGCCGACTACGACCCGGACGTGCTGATCGGCTGGAACGTGGTCAACTTCGACACCTGGTACCTGCAGAAGGTGGCCGACAAGCACGGCCTGCGCCTGAGCCTGGGCCGCGAGCGGCGCAGCGTGCACTGGCGGCAGGCGGATGGCGAGCGCCGCAGCGCGCGCCTGGCGGGGCGGGTGATACTGGATGGCATCGAACTGCTGCGGGCTGCTTTCTACCACTTCGAGAGCTTTTCCCTCAACCACGTGGCGGGAGAACTGCTGGGGCAGGGCAAGCTGTTGCAGGGCGCCGGCCGGGGGGAGGAAATCGGCCGTCTGTACCGGGAGGACAAAACCGCCCTGGCGGCCTACAACCTGAAGGACTGTGAGCTGGTGTCGGAGATCTTCGAGCACACCCGCCTGCTGGAGTTCGCCCGCGCCCGCAGCGCCATGACCGGCCTCAACATAGACCGCCTGGGCGGTTCGGTGGCCTCCTTCGACAACCTCTACCTGCCGCGTCTGCACCGGGCGGGCTACGTGGCACCCAATGCCAGCCGCGCTCAGCAGGGCAGCCCCGGCGGCCATGTGCTGGAGTCCCAGCCCGGCATCTACGACCACGTGCTGGTGCTGGACTTCAAGAGCCTGTATCCGAGCATCATCCGCACCTTTTGCATCGACCCGCTGGGGCTGGCCCGGGGGGTGTCCGGTGAACTGGCGGCGGCGGACACGGTGCCGGGCTTCCTCAACGCGCGTTTCGCCCGGGAGGGGCATATTTTGCCTGGCCTGATCGCCGAGCTGTGGCAGTTGCGCGACACCGCCCGGGCGGCCGATGACGCGCCCCTGTCCCAGGCCATCAAGATCATCATGAATTCCTTCTACGGCGTGCTTGGTTCCAGCGGCTGCCGCTTTTTCGACGCCCGCCTGGCCAGCTCCATCACCCGCCGGGGCCACGAGATCCTGCAAGCCACGCGCGATCGCATCGAGGCTCTCGGCCACCGGGTGATCTACGGCGACACCGATTCGGTGTTCGTGTGGGTGCGCGAGGCCGCCGGCAGCGACGCTGCCCGGGCCGCCGGGCGCGCGCTGGAGGCGGAGCTCAACCGCTGGTGGCGGCAGCGCATTGGCGAGCAGTTTGGCCTGGACAGTGCGCTGGAACTGCAGTTCGAGACCCACTACCGGCGCTTCCTGATGCCCACCGTGCGCGGCTCCGACAAGGGCAGCAAGAAGCGCTATGCCGGGGTGGTGGAGGGGGCGCAGGGTGAGTCGCTGGTGTTCAAGGGCCTGGAAAGCGTGCGCACCGACTGGACCCGGCTGGCGCGGAACTGCCAGCGCGAACTGTACCGCCGGGTGTTCGCCGGGGAGAGCTGGCAGGGCTGGCTGCGCGAACAGGTGCGCGCGGTGCTGGCCGGCGCGCGCGACGCCGAACTGGACTACCGCCAGCGCCTGCGCCGACCGCTGGACGACTACCAGCGCAACGTGCCGCCCCATGTGCAGGCCGCCCGGCGCTGCGCCGGGAGGGGCCTCGTCCCGCCCGGGCGGGGCG
>JBKDZQ010000499.1:0-1519 GCA_047971325.1 Parahaliea sp. | reverse complement strand
ACGTGCCGATACCCGCGGCATAGGCTCGGGAGAGATCGATATCCCCGCTCTCGCTGAGGGTGACCCGGGGATGGGGATAGTCCATCACCGAGGCCCGGCCATCGGTGCTGGCGGCGAAATTGTGCTCCAGCCCGAGGGTGTGGCCCACCTCGTGGGCCGCCAGCTGGCGAATACGCGCCAGGGCGAAGGCCAGCAGTTCCGGTGGCTCTTCGACGTCGTCGCCGTAGGGCGCCAGCAGGCCCTCGGCGAGCAGGTAATCCTGGCGCACCCGCAGGGAGCCGAGGGTCACATGGCCCTTGATGATCTCCTGGGTGCGCGGATCGCGCACACTGGCGCCGTAGGACCAGCCCCGGGTGGAGCGGTGAACCCACTGGATCACGTTGTAGCGCACATCCATCGGGTCCGCCCCCTCGGGTAGCAGCTTCACCTGGAAGGCGTCCCGATAACCCGCCGCCTCGAAGGCCTGGTTCCACCAGCCCGCCCCCTCGATCAGCGCCCCGCGCACCGGCTCGGGAACACCGCGGTCGAGGTAGTAGACAATGGGTTCGACGGCGGCGCTGACCGCCGCCGCGGGGTCGCGCTTGCGCAGGCGGTGGCGCCAGGCGTAGGGCTGCAGCAGGGGTTCGCCGATGGCACTGCCGTAGTCGTAGCGCAGGCTGTCATCGCCCAGGTCGATATAGCCGGCGCGCGGATCGTAGGGCAGCGGCTCGTAGCCGGGCTCCGGCAGGCGCACGAAGGAGTAGTGCTGGTGCACGGTGACGCTGCGGGCATCCGGGGTCACGGTGCCGATGATATCGCCTGTGGGATTGCCGGCCAGGGTCACGATGGCCTCCACTTCGGTGTTGTCGGGAAAGCCCCTGGTGCGCGGCAGATAGATGGCCGAGCGCGCCGGATCGGCCTGGTAGTCGCCCTGCTCTTTCTGTTTCAAGCGCCGGGCCACACCGTGGGTATCACCCAGGAAAAAGTCGGTGGCATCCACCAGTACCCCCCCGTCGCTGGCCGCCACCGCCTTGAAACCGCCCAGCGCCGAGCGGGCAAAAGCCTGCTCGATGGCGCTGGTTTCCTCCGGGTTGTCGCTGGTGGCGGTATAAACGGGATTGTCCGCCAGCAGCAGCACCTTGTTGCCGGAGCGCACGAAGCGTGCCAGCCAGGTGGCGCCCAGCTGTCCCCGGTCCAGCCCCAGATCGTTGGAGCCAAGGCCCCGGGACAGGCTGCTGACGAAGATAAAGGGCGCGTCGAAGGCCGCCACTTCCAGCAGCAGCCTGCCCCCGGCGGCGTCCCAGTACAGTGGGTAGAAGCCTTCGATCTTCTGTGCACTGGCGGTATAGGCGGCAATGGCCGGGAGCGCGCCAGCCGTCGCTGCCACCGTTGCATCCCCTGCCTGGGCATCCTGTTCCAGCCCCGTCTGGTCACTGCAGGCAGACAGCCCCGCTGCCAGAGACACTATCCACAGGGCTTTCACAAGCACAGTACCAGGGGCCTGCAACAGGGTTTTCATCGGCATCACCGGCATCAGTGT
>JBKDZQ010000498.1:0-1637 GCA_047971325.1 Parahaliea sp. | reverse complement strand
CAGTACTGGCCACGGCGGCGTGATCCGGTATCCGGGTGGCCCCGAGCTGGTACAGGCCGAGCAGGATCAGGGCGTGGATGTCGCGGTCCTTGCCGCGCAGGGGCTTGTCCACCAGCTGCGCGCTCAGGGCCTCGAGGCGGGGCCACAGGCGCAGGCTGCCATAGCACAGTTCCTGCAGCAGGGCGCGATCCCGCGGTGTTACCGCTAACAGGTGTTCCGGCAGCGCCTGGTTCAGCGACTGGCCCGCCGCCACCTGCGCCAGCACGCGGGCCGCGGCGGCGCGACAATCCACCGCCATCAGTGGCTGCCGGGGGCCGCGAACCGAGCCCCCACGGCGAACAGCTCACCACGTGCGTTGAGGACTTCGCCCACTGGCAGTGCTTTGCCGCCCGGCAGTTGCAGGCTTTCGATAGTGAGGCTGCCGCTGCCGCAGGCGACCACAATGCCGTCACTGTCACTGCGCAATATGGTGCCAGGAGCGCTGGCGACGTCGCTATCGCCAGGGCTGGCGCGCCAGATTTTCACCCGCTGGCCGGCCAGCTCGCCAAAGCACGCCGGGAAGGGGTTGAAGGCGCGGATGCGCCGCTCGAGGGTGGCGGCGTCCAGTTGCCAGTCCAGCCAGGCCTCGGTCTTGAGCAACTTGCCGGCGTAGTTGGCCAGGCTGTCGTCCTGGGGCTTCGCCCGCGCCTGGTGGCGTGGCAGATCGGCCAGCACTGCCAGCAGGCTGGGGGCGCCGAGCGCGGCCAGCTCGTCGTGCAGGCTGGCGGCGGTGGTTTGGGGACCGATAGCGCAGCGGGCCGTGGCCAGCATGGCGCCGGTGTCCAGTCCGGCGTCCATTTGCATGATGGTGACACCCGTCTCGCTGTCGCCGGCCTCGATGGCGCGCTGGATGGGCGCCGCCCCCCGCCAGCGTGGCAGCAGGGAGGCGTGTACATTCAGGCAGCCCAGGCGCGGCGCGTCCAGTACTGTCTGGGGCAGGATCAGGCCGTAGGCCACCACGATCATGGCGTCGGCGCCCAGGGCGGCCAGTTCCGCCTGGGCCGCGGCATCGCGCAGGCTCCGGGGCTGGTACACCGGCAGTCCGGCGGTCAGGGCCCGCTGCTTGACCGGGCTGGCCTGGAGTTTCTTGCCGCGGCCGGCGGGCCGGTCCGGCTGGGTATAGACGGCCGCCAGCTGGTGCGGGCTGTGCAGCAGCGCGTCCAGGTGATGGGCGGCAAAGTCGGGAGTGCCCGCGAAAATCAGGCGCAGGGGGGCGGTGACGGGCACGCTGTCAGGCCCGGCGGCGCTGGTCTTTTTCCAGCTTCTTGCGGATGCGCTGGCGCTTCAGCGGGGAGATATAGTCGACGAACAACTTGCCGTCGAGGTGGTCGATCTCGTGCTGCAGGCAGATCGCCAGCAAGCCCTCGACTTCGCGGGTAAATGCTTCGCCCTGGCGGTCCAGGGCGGACACCCGCACCCGGCGCGGGCGGTTTACGGTTTCGTAGAAGCCGGGCACCGACAGACAGCCCTCGTCGTATTCCCCCAGCTCCGGGTCCAGTACCTCCACTTCCGGGTTGATGAACACCAGCGGGTGCTTGCGCTCCTCGCTGACATCGATCACCAGCAGGCGCTGGTGCACATCGACCTGGGTCGCCGCC
>JBKDZQ010000497.1:0-8222 GCA_047971325.1 Parahaliea sp. | reverse complement strand
AGCTGGCCCCCCGAGGTGTTGTGGGGCAACTTGCGGGCCTGGGGACCGCTGCCGTCGAAGCGCAGGTCGGTGTCCCGAACGAAGGCCGGGGCCTCGCCCTTGGCGCAAAAGCCCAGGTCTTCCATTTGCAGCAGGCTGATGACCGGGTAGTCATCGTAGGTTTGCAGCAGGTCGATATCCTCCGGGCCGATGCCGGCGCAGCGGTAGAGCGCGTCCACGTATTCGGTCCAGCCGCCGCGGAACTGCACCGCGTCGTCGCGGTGGGCATTGTGCAGCTCGCCGGCGGCCAGCAGGTGGCAGTAGGGCAACTCGAGATGGCGGGCGCGGTCCTCGCTCATCAGCAGGAAGCCCTCGCCGCCGGCACAGGGCATCACGCAGTCGAACAGGTGCAGCGGACCGGCGATGGGCCGGGCGGCCAGGTACTGTTCCAGGCTCAGGGTCTTGTGATTGAGCAGCGCCGGCGGGTAGTGGTTGGCGTTGTAGCGCTGGTCGAGGGCGATGCGCGCAAAGTCCTCCCGGGTGGCGCCAAAGCGCTCCATGTAGTGGCGGGTGATCAGCGCGAAGGCGGTGTTGGGGCCGCCGGCGCCGTAGGGGAAGGAGGCGTCGATGGTGAAGTTGCTGAAGTTGGCGGCGATGCCCTCGAAGGAGCGGTGGGCGGCGCCGTCACCGCCCACGCAGGCGATGATGTCGGCATCGCCGGCCTGGATGGCCCGGGCGGCCCGGCGCAGGGCGAGGGGACCGGAGGCGCCGCCGTAGGGCAGCTGCTCGATCCAGCGCGGGCTCAGCTGCAGGTGCTGGGTCAGGGTGATGGCGGAGTCGGCCCCCAGGGAGAAACTGGACACCGCCAGACCGTCCACCGCGTCCTTGTCGATGCCCGCCTGGCGCAGCATGGCACCCAGGGTATTGCCGATGAACCAGTTGGCGCCGCGCGGGCTCTGCTTGGCGTAGCCGAAGCTGACCGGCGCGGCGAGGACGACGCCCGAGTAATCCTTCATGATGCGGACCGCCGTTTCTTCAGGTGGCGGGTGTCGATGCAGTCACCGGCGGCGACGCGTTCCCGGGCCAGGGTCTTGATGTCGCCCCGGCGCGGCTTGTTGGAGGCGGTGCGGGGCAGGGCGGGGCAGAACAGCACATAGCCCGGGGCCTTGTAGTAGGCCAGCTGGTCCAGGCAGTGGGCCACCAGGGCGGCGGCCAGCGCCTCGTCGCCGCTGCCGGCCTCCGGTGCCAGCACCGCGCAGGCGGCCACCTCGTCGCCGCGCAGCTCGTCGGGGACGGCGGTGGCGATCACCTCGCTGAGGGCAGGGTGGGTGAGCAGGGCGGCCTCCACTTCCAGGGCGGAGATGTTCTCGCCGGAGCGGCGGATCACGTTCTTGCGCCGGTCGACGAAGTGCAGGCTGCCATCGGGGCCTTCGCGCACCACATCGCCGGTGTTGAGCCAGCCGTCCTGCCAGGCCTCGGCGGTGGCCTCGGGGTTCTTGAGATAGCCGGAAAAGAAGCCCCGGGCCGGATTGTCGCCCCGGGCGCGGACTCGCAGCTCCCCGTCCTGGCCGCGTGCCACCGGCTGCTTGTGTTCGTCCACCAGCTGGTATTCCAGGTAGTCGGGGGCCTTGCCGAAGCAGCTGCTGCCCACGTGGCGGGGCTCGACATTGGCGATGATGCTGCCGCCCACGCCGGACTCGGTCATGGCCCAGGCCTCCAGCAGGGGAAAGCCGAAGCGCGCCTCGAAGCGGGCGTGGTGTTTGGGATTGACGCCGGCGCCGAAGCCGAATTTCACCTGGCCCCGCAGGTTGTCGTCGGGCCGCTCCGGCAGTTCCAGCAGGATGGCCGGCAGCACACCCAGGTAGTGGAGAACGGTGGCGCCGCTGTCGCGCACGCTCTGCCACCAGCTCCCGGGGTGGAAGCGGTCGAGCTGGATGATGCAGCCAGCGCTCATGATCATGGCCATGGTCGACACCGCCATGGCGTTCATGTGGGTGAGGGGCAGGGGGGTCAGCAGGCGCTCGACCCCGTCGTCGAGTTGCGCCAGGCCGCCGATGTCCTGGTACCACTGGCCGGCGAACAGGAAGTAGTCGTTGCTGAGGATGCAGGCCTTGGGCTTGCCGGTGCTGCCCGAGGTGAACAGCAGGGCGCATTCGGTGTCCCGCCCCGGCGGCAGCGCGCCGTTCCGCCGCGCCATTGCGGGCAGCTGGTCCAGCCCGTCGCAGCTGACCACTGGCACCGGCTGCGCCAGCAGGGCCTGTACCGGCGCCAGTGCGGCCAGCGCATCCGGCAGGGCGACGACCGCCGAGGCCTCGCCGTGCTCGACACAGTAGGCGATTTCCTCCGCTTGCATGTCCCGGCTGACCGGAATCACACTGCAGCCCAGGCTGTTCAGCGCCAGCCAGTGGATGAAAAACGCCGCCCGGTTGTCCAGCACCAGGGCGACGCGCAGGGGGTGGCCGAAACCGCGCCGGGCGTAGGCGGTGGCGCAGCCCTGAATTTGCTCCAGCGCCTGGGCGTAGCTCAGGTCGATGGCGGTCTCCGAATAGGCGGCCGCGGCACTGGCGGGAATGTGCAGGAAGGGGCGTTCCGGGGCCCGTCCGGCGGTGGCGGCAAATGCCTGAAAAACGGTCGACACGGCAGACCTCTCTGGTCATGTACTGGGCGGCGTTGAGCCGTCTTTGGGGCTGGCGCCCTGAATCCGGGATCGCTGTCCTGATATTTTAAATATAAAATATCCTGTTGGATGGCGGTCGTCAAGCGGCGCCGTTCACACGGTGCTCATCGCCGCCGCTCCGGGCTGCGCGAGGCTGCCAGCGCTGGTGTTTGCGGCATCCTGGTGCCGATACGGCCCAAAATGCCGGTGCTTCCGCAAGAAAATTCCCGATAATATGCATGTCAAGAATAATCATTTCGCAATCACTCCCTATCAAGAACAATTGGAAAGATAATTTCGACAGGAATGATATACGCTACTGATCTCTCAGGCTCACAATAATAGCCGAGGTATTGCCGCCATGACGGATCTGCAGGCCGCTGCGCCCCTGGACCAATACGCGCTTGAAGACCGCTATCGCCGCGAACAGGGCCGGGTATTCCTCACCGGCACCCAGGCCCTGGTGCGCCTGCCCATGCTGCAGCGCGAGCTGGACCGGCGGCGCGGCCTCAACACCGCCGGGTTCATCTCCGGCTATCGCGGCTCGCCCCTGGGCGCCTACGACATGGAACTGTGGCGGGCCCGGGATTTCCTGCGCGACCACGACATCGAGTTCCTGCCCGCCATCAACGAGGACCTGGCGGCCAGCGCCATCGTCGGCACCCAGCAGGTGGAGACCGACGCCGATCGTCAGGTCGAGGGTGTGTTCGCCATCTGGTACGGCAAGGGACCGGGAGTGGACCGCTCCGGCGATGCCCTGAAGCACGGCAACGCCTTCGGCAGCTCGCCCCACGGCGGTGTGCTGGTGGTGGCCGGCGACGACCACGGCTGCGTGTCGTCGAGCATGTCGCACCAGTCCGACGTGGCCTTCATGGCCTATTTCATGCCCACTCTCAACCCGGCCTCGGTGGCGGAGTACATCGAGTTCGGCCTCTACGGCTTCGCGCTGTCGCGCTTCTCGGGTACCTGGGTGGGCTTCAAGGCCATCTCCGAGACGGTGGAGAGCGCCGCCTCGATCGATCTCTCCGTTCCCCGGGAGTACGCCGGGGTGAGCGACTACCAGGCCCCGGCCCACGGCCTGCACTACCGCTGGCCGGACCTGCCCGGTCCCGAGGTGGAGGCGCGCATGGTGGGCAAGCTCGACGCGGTGCGCGCCTTCGCCCGCGCCAATCCGATCGACCGCGCCATCTACGGCATTGCCGATGCGCGCTTTGGCATCATCACCACCGGCAAGGGTCACCTGGACCTGATGGAAGCCCTCAAGCTGCTGGGCATCGACGAGGCCCGCGCCCGCGCCCTGGGCATCGATATCTACAAGGTCGGCATGGTGTGGCCGCTGGAAACCCAGCGCGCCCGGGCCTTCCTGCGCGGCAAGGACGAAGTGCTGGTGGTGGAGGAAAAGCGCGGCATCATCGAGAGCGAACTCAAGGAGGCCTTGTACGACTTCCAGAGCGACAAGCCCAGCCGCATGGTGGGCAAGTACGACGAAGCCGGCAACGCGCTGGTGCCCTGGACCGGCGAACTCAGCCCCACCCTGCTGGCGCCGATCGTCGCGGCACGCATTGCCCACGCCTTCCCCGGCGAGGGTTTCGACGCCGAACTGGCGGCCCTGCGCCAGCGCCGGGTCAGCGTCGAGGGTCCCACCGACGTCAAGCGCACGCCCTACTTCTGCGCCGGTTGCCCCCACAACACCTCGACCCGGGTGCCCGAGGGCAGCAAGGCCCAGGCGGGCATCGGCTGCCACTTCATGGCCTCGTGGATGAACCGCAACACCGGGTCGCTGATCCAGATGGGCGGCGAGGGCGTCAACTGGGTGGGCAAGTCGCGCTTCCTGGGCCAGCGGCACGTGTTCCAGAACCTGGGGGAAGGCACCTATTTCCACTCGGGCTACCTGGCCATCCGCCAGGCGGTGGCGGCGCAGACCAACATCACCTACAAGATCCTGTTCAACGACGCGGTGGCCATGACCGGCGGCCAGCCGGTGGACGGGCAGATCACCGTGCCGAAAATCGCCAGCCAGGTGTACGCCGAGGGGGTGATGCGCATCGCCGTGGTCAGCGACGAGCCACAGAAGTACCGCGACAGGTCGGCGTTCCCTGCGGTGGCGAGTTTCCACCACCGGGATGAGCTGGACACCCTGCAGCGGGAGTTGCGGGACATACCCGGTGTCTCGGTGCTGATCTACGACCAGGCCTGTGCCGCCGAGAAGCGCCGGCGGCGCAAGCGCGGCAGCTATCCCGACCCGGACCGGCGCATCTTCATCAACGAAGCGGTGTGCGAGGGCTGCGGCGACTGTTCGGTGCAATCCAACTGTTTGTCGATCCACCCCCTGGACACCCCGCTGGGCCGCAAGCGCAAGATCGACCAGTCCACCTGCAACAAGGACTATTCCTGCGTCAGGGGCTTCTGCCCGAGCTTTGTTTCTGTGATCGGTGGCCGGCTGCGCGGGGCGGACGCGGCGGTGGGCAGCGGGGATTTTGCCCGGTGCGCGGCGGCGCTGGTGGCGCCGGAGATCCCGCCGCTGGCGGATTGCTACGACCTGGTGGTGGGCGGCATCGGCGGCACCGGCGTGGTCACGGTGGGGGCGCTGGTGACCATGGCCGCCCACCTGGAAGGCAAGGGCGCGAGCGTGCTGGACTTTACCGGCTTCGCCCAGAAGGGCGGCGCCGTCATCAGCCACATCCGCCTGGGCGCGAGCCCGGCCCGCCTCAACCAGGTGCGGGTGGCCGATGGCCGCGCCGACGCCCTGCTGGTCTGCGACGTGGTGGTGGGCACCGACCCGCGGGTCACCCGGACCCTCGCCGGCGAGCACACCCGGGTGCTGGTCAATCACTCCGAGGTGCCCAGCGGACAGTTCGTGCAGAACCGCAACGCCGATATCCGCCTGCGCCAGCGTATCGAGCTGCTTGCTGGCGCGGTGGGAGGCGAACGTCTGTTCACGGTGTCGGCCAACGCGCTGATGGAACGCCTGCTGGGCAACACCGTCTACTCCAACGTATTCCTGCTGGGTTACGCCTGGCAGGCGGGTATGGTGCCGGTGTCCGGGGCGGCCCTGGGCCGCGCCATCGCCCTCAACGGCGTGAATGTCCAGGACAACGAGCGCGCCTTCACCTGGGGGCGCATCGCCGCCAGCGACCCGCAGGCCGTGGCGCGCCTGCTGGAGCCGGCGCAAGTGATCGCTCTGCCCGAATCCGTGGACGAACTCATCGAGCACCGCGCGGCCCTGCTGGCACAGTACCAGGACGCCGCCTACGCCGCGCGCTACCGCGAAGGGGTGGCGGCGGTACTGGCAGCCGAGAGCGCGCTCGAGGGTCGGCCCACGGCGCTGACGGCGGCGGTGGCGCGCAACCTCTACAAGCTCATGGCCTACAAGGACGAGTACGAGGTGGCCCGCCTGTACAGCAACGGCGACTTCCAGCGCCGGCTGGCGGCAAGCTTCGAGGGTGACTACGAACTGCGCTTTCACCTGGCGCCGCCGCTGATCAACCGCGCTCTTGACGCCCAGGGCCGGCCCCGCAAGAGCACCTTCGGGCCATGGATGCTGGGCGCCCTGAAACTGCTGGCAAAACTGAAATTCCTGCGCGGCACGGCCTTCGACCCTTTCGGCTACCTGGCCGAGCGCCGCGAGGAACGCGCCCTGGTCGAGGATTACCGGGCGTTGGTGGAAGACGTTCTGCGGCGCCTGTCACCGGCGGACGCTTCGCCGGCGAGTGCTTTGGCAGTCAACTACGAACTGGCCCTGGCCTGTGCGGAATTGCCGGACCAGGTGCGCGGCTACGGGCCGGTCAAATCGCAGGCGATACAGGAGTACTGGAACGCCAAGGCCGCATTGCTGGCCCGGCTGGATGGGGGTGATGGTGCGGCTGCCGTGCAAGTCCAGCGGGCTTATGGTGGATAAGGTGGTGCACGGATTGTGACACGGTTTTTGCGCCATGTTTGCCGCGGTCTGCTTTGTCGATTCTTCGCCCAGGCTGGTCGGTAACGGATTAGTGGGTGGATGTTTTGGAGAGCAGGTTAAGAATCGCCACGCCGCTTACGATCAAGCCGATGCCGAGAAACGCCCATGCATCGAGTTTTTGTCCGTGTATGATCCATGCGATCGCAGCGACAAGTACAATACCGAGTCCGGCCCAGACTGCATATGCGATACCCACCGGGATGGATCTCAGTGCAAGTGACAGAAAATAGAAGGTAACGGCGTAGCCGATGACTACAACGCTTGTGGGTAGAGGTTTCGTAAATCCCTCACTCGACTTCAGAGCAGACGTTGCGATGACTTCTCCAGCGATGGCAATAGCCAGGAAGATCCAGCTTTTCATCACTTTTCTCCGCCAGAAGGGTGTCCTGATCATGCTCGATAATTGTCTGCGCGAACAGTCTCCCCCTGTGTCAGGCATTTTGGCCGCTCCTGTGGTGCGTATAACAACTATTATTCCTCAGGAGGTGGCCCTGCGGTTTCGCTATGGTCGAGGAAAAATGATCACAGATGGGTACGCATAGATCTTTACTATTCACATAAAAGTAAAGATTCGCTATGCTCAGGCCGGTACTTCGAGGAGGCATCGTCATGCCAGTCGTCAGCAAAAAGCGGCAGATCACCCTGCCTGCCGCGCAGTGCAGGGAAGCGGGGCTGGAGCCCGGGGACAGCTACGAGTGCTTTGTAGACAATTTCGGCTGCATCGCCATCATCAAGAAAGAAGATGGCTTTGCCGAGGGCATGCTAAAGCACATCAAGCCCAATCCCCGCTACACCGACAAGCAGTCGAGAGACGGCGCTATCGATGATCGCCATTGATACCAACGTATTGCTGCGTTATCTGCTACAGGACGACAGGATGCAGAGCCGGCAAGCCAGCCGGATCATCAAGCGATCCGGAAAGGCCCTGCTTGTCGATATCGTGCTGGTGGAAACGCTATGGGTGCTGAAGGGCAGGCGCTATGGTTTTGACCGCGAGGCATTGGCAAAGACCATTTACGGACTGATGAAAGACTCGCGCTTTGTGTTCGAGGACCATCAGGCAGTCGGCAAGGCCTACCGGGACTTTAGCAACAGCAAGGCGGATTTTGCCGACTGCCTGATTAAAAACAAGGCCGAGGGCCTGTGGCCGGGCATCGATGTCGTTACCTTCGACAGGGCCGCCGCCAGAACGGGAAAATAGCGTGTGCCGCTACCGTCCACCCTGCCACTGGGCGAAGCCCCGCCCCTGTGCCGCCAGTTGTGCCAGCAGGTCGCTGGGCTGCCAGTTGGCTGCCGACAGGGTGTCCCGGTAGCGGCACACCGCCTCGTACACAGCGGTGGTGCCGAGTTGGTCCGCCAGGTACATGGGGCCGCCGCGATGGCGGGGGAAGCCGTAGCCGTAGGCGTACACCACGTCGATGTCCCCGGGGCGCTGGGCGATCCCTTCCTGCAGGATGTGCGCACCCTCGTTGATCAGCGCGAAAGTCAGCCGCGAGACGATTTCCTCGTCGCTGATGGCGCGGCGCTGAACGCCGAGTTCCGCCGCCGCGGCTTCCACCACGGTGGTGACCGCCGGGTCGTCGAGGCGGGCACGGGTGTCCGGGTCGTAGCGGTAGTAGCCCTGGCCGG
>JBKDZQ010000496.1:0-2112 GCA_047971325.1 Parahaliea sp. | reverse complement strand
AAAGCCGAAAACCTAGCCAGGCGCTGGCACCGGCGCCTCAGGCATTCACATCCACTACCAGACGCCCGCGAATCCTGCCGGCGAGTACCTCGGGACCGACGGTCATGGCCTGTTCCAGTGTGATCACCCGCGCCACGGAGTCCAGCAGCTGGGCATCCAGATCCCGGGCCAGGCGCTCCCAGGCCGGTTTGCGCAGCGCCATCGGCGCCATCACGCTGTCGATGCCGTAGAGCGTCACTCCGCGCAGGATGAAGGGGGCGACGCTGGCGGGAAAATCCAGACCCTGGGCCATGCCGCAGGCGGCCACAGCGCCGCGATAGCAGGTCTGGGCACAGGCATTGGCCAGGGTGTGGCTGCCCACGGAGTCCACCACTCCCGCCCAGCGCTCCTTCTGCAGGGCCTGGCCGGCGGCCGACAGGGTGGCCCGGTCCAGCACCTCGCTGGCGCCCAGTTGCTTCAGGTAGCCGGTCTCGCCGAGCTTGCCGGTGGCCGCCACCACCCGGTACCCGGCTCGCGCCAGCAGGGCGATGGCGATGCTGCCCACCCCGCCACTGGCGCCGGTGACCAGCACGTCACCAGCGTCCGCGGTGATACCGTGAGCGACCAGGGCATTCACACACAGCGCCGCTGTGTAGCCGGCGGTGCCAATGATCATCGCCTGGCGGGTGTCGAACACCGCCGGCAGCGCCACCAGCCACTCGCCCCAGACCCGGGCATACTGGGCCAGCCCGCCCCAGTGAAACTCGCTGCACCCCCAGCCGTTGAGCACCACCGGGTCGCCCACCTGCCAGTCGGGGTTGCTGCTCTGTTCAACCACCCCCGCCAGGTCGATGCCGGGCACCATGGGAAACTTGCGCACCACCGGTGCGGCGCCGGTCAGTACCAGCGCGTCCTTGTAGTTGATGGTCGAATAATCAACCCGGACCAGCACATCACCTTCGGACAGCGCATCCTGCGTCAATGAGGTGATGGCAAGCTCCTGCCCCTGATTGTTCCGGTTGATCGAAATGGCTCTGAACACGGTGGACCCTCCCTGGTTCATGTACACCAAAGTGTGCACCCACACTACCAGTTCAGGCCAGCGATGCCTATATCAGCAGCGCCATCAATCCCGGTATCAGCCCCTCAGCTCGCCCGGGCCAGAGGGGCTGCCGGCTCCTTTGCACGGTGCAGGTACTCCTCCGCCAGACCCTCGGCAATCACCTGCGTGGGGCGAGGGCTTTCCTGGGCCCGCTGCAGTACCTCTTGCAGGCTGCCCTCGATGCGGGCGATGTGCTCGCGCCGGACGCTGTCGGGTGAGCCCACCCGCTGGTGGTGTACGTCGATGATGCCGCCGGCATTCACCAGGAAATCGGGGCAGTAGAGGATATCCCGGTGCAGCAGGCGCTCGCCGTCGTCTGCTGTGGCCAGCTGGTTGTTGGCGGCACCGCACACGATGCCGGCCCGCAGGGTGGGAATACTGTGTTCGTTGAGCACGGCCCCCATCGCGCAGGGCGCGAAAACATCGACCTCCAGAGTCTGGATAGCCTGCGGTTTCACCGCCACCACCCCCAGTTCGTCCACCGCGCGCTGCAGATTGTCGCCATTGACGTCGGCGCCGTACACGGTGGCGCCGTCTCTGCGCAGGTGGCGCGCCAGGTGATAGCCCACATGGCCCAGCCCCTGAATCGCTACCGCCAGGCCCTGGAAGCTGTCGACCCTGACCCGGTGGCGGATGGCCGCCCGCATGCCGAGATAGACCCCCCAGGCGGTACTGGGCGATGGGTCGCCACCAAATTCGTTGTCTTCCAGTCCACTCACCCACCGGGTGCGCTCGCCCATCACCCGAATGTCATCGACCCCGGTGCCGGAGTCCTCCGCGGCCACGTAGCGACCGCCCTGGGAGTCGATGAAGTCGCCCATGGCCAGCAGCAGCTCGCGGGTCTTGTCCCGTCGCGGATCGCCGATGATCACCGATTTGCCGCCGCCCAGCGGCAGACCCGCCAGGGCGGATTTGTAGGTCATGCCCCGGGACAGGCGCAGCACGTCGTGCAGGGCCGCCTCGTCGCTGGCATAGGGGAACATGCGGCAGCCACCGACACCGGGGCCGAGCGTTGTGTCATGGACCGCGAT